>JACMNZ010000599.1 GCA_014378285.1 Pseudopedobacter sp. | reverse complement strand
TCGCTTTTTCATGTACCAGTTTAAGAAGGAATTTACGATGGTCATGTTTAGTTTGTCAGGTTGTTGGTTTGTTAGTTGGTTAGGATTTGTATAGTGTTTTAGTTGATTAGAATTGTATGTTGGATTAGTCTTTTATATTTAACACGTTTTATAAGCCTAACCAACTAACAACCTAGCCAACTAACAACCTATCTAAAACCTCTTAATCTTCAATTCAAAATGTTGCCCTAAATAAAATTTCCTTGCCATTTCATCATCTGCAATTTCTTGTGGAGTGCCGGTTAGCATGATGTTTCCTTCTGCCAAAAGATACGCTCTATCGGTGATGGAAAGTGTTTCGTTTACGTTATGATCTGTAATTAAAATCCCGATGTTTCTGTGTTTTAATCTTGCAACAATCATCTGGATTTCCTCAACCGCAATTGGATCTACACCGGCAAAAGGTTCATCCAATAAAATAAAATTAGGTTCTGCAGCTAAAGCTCTTGCAATTTCTGTTCGCCTTCTTTCTCCTCCAGAAAGTAAATCACCGCGGTTTTTCCTCACTTTATGCAAGCTAAACTCGTCAATTAAAGTCTCTAATTTATCTTTTTGTTCTTCTTTAGATAGTGTAGACATTTCCAAAACAGCCAAAATATTATCCTCAACACTTAACTTTCTAAATACGGAAGCTTCTTGGGCTAAATAACCAATTCCTTTTTGCGCCCTTTTATACATCGGATCTTCAGTAATATCTTCATCATCCAAAAAAACTTTCCCTTCATTTGGTCTAATCAACCCAACAATCATATAAAAAGAAGTTGTTTTCCCTGCACCGTTTGGCCCTAATAAACCTACAATTTCTCCTTGGTTTACATGGAAAGAAACGTTGTTAACAACCACACGTTGTTTGTATTTTTTTATCAGGTTTTCTGCTCTTAAAATCATCCGTTAATAGGTTTTAATGCCTTTAATATTAAGCTGAATAGTTTTTTTGTCTTTGTAAATATTTTGATCAATGGTATAACAAATATCAAAAGGCTTGCCCATATTTACCTCTTCCAAATATTCACCCATTCCAAAAGCAATGGTGTTAAATATCGGACTATCGGGCTGTCTAACCGTCATTTTGAGATGATTATTACCAACAATAGTTCCATAACCGTACGAAGATACATTTCTGCTCATAAAAATTGGCGACATATTTTGCGGCCCGAAAGGAGAGAACTGCTGTAATATCCTAAAAAACTTTGCGTCAATATTTTCTAAAAGAATCTCATCCTCAATTAATAATTCCTGCGTTAATAAATCATCAGTAATTGTTGCGCAAACTACTTCTTCAAAACGTTGGATAAATGCCGGAACGTTCTCCGTTTTCATGGTTAAGCCTGCCGCATATTTATGTCCGCCAAATTGGTCTAGCAAATCGCTGCATCCACATAAAGCTTCGTAAAGATCATACCCTAAAACAGATCTTGCAGAACCCGCAACATATCCGTTCGATTCTGTTAGAACGATGGTGGGACGGTAGTATTTTTCTGTTAAACGAGATGCAACAATACCAATAACCCCTTTATGCCAACTTTCGTGATATACCACTGTTGATTTTCTAAACTCCATTTCTGGAGAATTTAAAATCATACTTAAAGCTTGTTCGGTAATATTTGCATCAAAATCTCGGCGTTCATCATTTTTTAGGTTAATGATAAATCCGGCATCTTCAGCACCTTCAACAGAATCGGCAATCAACAATTTTACGGCATTTTTCGCATCATCAATTCTTCCGGCAGCATTAATCCGTGGACCTATTGAAAACACAATATCAGTAATGGTAAAGTCGTCTTTTTTGCCAGATAATTCTTTTAAAGCCACAAAACCTTTACAGGGATTTGTATTGAGCTTTTCTAAACCATAATACGCTAAAATTCGATTTTCTCCAGTTATCGGCACAATATCAGAGGCGATACTAACCACTACTAAATCCAAATATTTTTCAACTTCGCTAAAAGGAATGTCGTTTTTATCGGCGTAAGCCTGAATGAGCTTAAAACCCAATCCACAGCCAGAAAGCTCTTTATAGGGATAATTACAATCTTTTCTTTTTGGGTCTAAAACAGCAACGGCATCAGGTATTTCATCTCCTGGTAAATGGTGATCACAAATGATAAAATCTATGCCTTTTTGATTTGCATAAGCTATTTTATCGATAGATTTTATGCCGCAATCTAAAGCAATTATTAAAGTTTGTTCATTTTCAAAAGCATAGTCTATACCTTGAGTAGAAATTCCATACCCTTCTTTGTAACGATTAGGAATATAATAGTCTATTTTGGAATGAATTTCTTTGAAAAAACAATAAGTAAGTGCAACAGAAGTGGTGCCGTCAACATCATAATCGCCATAAATTAAAATGTTTTCTTGATTTTTGATAGCCCTTTCAATTCTTTCGATAGCCTCGGGCATATCTTTCATCAAAAAAGGATCATGCAAATGAAGTAAATTTGGTCTAAAAAAATTTTTTGCATCTTCAAAAGAATTTAATTCTCTCCTTAACATCATGCCAGCTAAAATTGGGCTAACACTTAATTCTTTTGACAGTTTATCTACCTTTTTTGCATCGGCTTTTTCCTGTTTCACCCACCTTTTTTGCATATCTTTGCTCTATATCACCTGTAAATATACATTTTAATAGGGTTGTAATTATCCCTTGCGAATAGAAATTTTAAGGGTTATCCCACATCATAATTCTATTGTTTTGAAAGTTACCGCTTTACATGAAGGCTCTTATTCTGTAGATGTCTCTAAAAAATTTATTCCCTTTGATCCACTAATTGATAAGGTGAGTGATAGACCAGCATCGTTATTTATTTTTATTCAGCCTTTTTTGGTAAAAACTAAAAACGATTTAATTTTATTGGATACCGGCTTAGGTTATAATAATTTGCAAGGCGAATCTGTTTTACACCAAAATATCAAAAAAGCAGGTTATGATCCAGCCGATATTACCAAAGTTTTGATGTCGCATTTACATTATGATCACAGCGGAGGAATGGTTTTAGATAAAGACGGCAAGCTGGAAGTAAGTTTTGTGAATGCAGATTATTATATCCAGAGAGGTGAGTGGGAAACAGCTTACAGCAAAAATTCATCCTCATACAAAACAGAAATTTTTGATGTTTTACAAAGATCCGGACAAATACATTTTTTAGACGGTGATGGAAAAATCAATGATCAGATAAGCTATGAAATTACTGGCGGCCATACACAGTTTCATCAGGTGTTTTTAATTGAAGAAGATGGAGAAAAGGTGTTTTTTGGGGCTGATATTGTTCCCGAGCCGGAACAGCTACAGCGAAAATTTATCGCAAAATATGATATCGACGGCAGAAAAGCGATGGAATTAAGAATAAAATATGGAGAAATGGCATCAGAAAACAACTGGATTTGTTTGTTTTATCATGCCAAAGCAAAATCTATAGCAAAAGTTTTAAAAAAGAATGATGCTATTTTTATTAAAGAATTTAATGGGTAGTTTTTAATCCGTCAAATAAACTCTGAATTTTTTCTATAGTTAAAGGTTTTGAAATAAACCTACTTACAGCAGGATATATTTTGGCCTTTTCAATATCTTCATTGTATACAGAAGACGAAAGCAT
>JACMNZ010000598.1 GCA_014378285.1 Pseudopedobacter sp. | reverse complement strand
CCTTTTTCTAAAAAAAAATTATACAGCGTATCTCTAATATTATTGAAATATGAAGTAGCTTCAATATCCCACTCCATGGCTAAAATAGTTCCGCATTGGCGTACATTTTTAAGCTTGGCGTTTCCCTCAATTTCTTCCTTAAATTGCTGATGCTTATCTGAAATCCTTATCAAACTTTCTTGGGTTTCGGCTTGCATCAAAATATCAAAACTCGCGTTAGATGCCGCACATGCAACCGGGTTTGCTGTAAAAGAATGTCCGTGGAATAAAGTTTTTAGTTTATCATCAGATAAAAAAGCATTGTAAATTTCTTGAGTACAAGAAGTTACACCTAAAGGCATCGTTCCGCCTGTTAAACCTTTAGAAAAGCACATTAAATCTGCTTTTTGATTTAAATGATCTGATGCAAAAAGCTTTCCTGTGCGTCCAAATCCCGTCATTACCTCATCTGCAATAGTTAATACGTTTTCTTTTTTGCAATGTAATATCAACTCATCTAAATCCTCGGCTTTGTACATCAACATCCCTCCTGCCCCTTGCACCAAAGGTTCGAAAATGAAACAAGCTAGTTCAGATCTGAGATGGGAGATTTGAGATTTGAGGTTTGGCAAATTTTCCTTAGATGGTAAATCTATAAACTCAACATCAAATAATAGGGAATCAAAAGCTGCTGTAAAAGCACTTCTACCGCTTACGGCCATTGCACCAAAGGTATCGCCATGATAAGCATTTTTGAAAGCTAATATTTTTGTGCGATGTTGATTTTGATTGCTCCAAAACTGTAAGCACATTTTAATAGCTACCTCAACGGCAGTAGAACCATTATCGGAATAAAAGATTTTAGTCTGATTTTTTGGTATGATGCTTAAAAGATTTTCAGCCAATTTTACAGCTTGAGGATGGGTAAATCCAGCAAAAATCACATGTTCTAATACTTGCAATTGTTCAAAAACCTTCTCTGCAATGTACGGATGACTGTGTCCGTGTATATTAACCCACCAGGAAGAGATTGCATCTATTAGTTTTTTCCCATCTTCTGTATAAAGATAAACGCCTTCTCCTTTTACGATTGGAATTGGGTTAGCAGCCGTTTTCATTTGTGTGTATGGATGCCAAATGGTTTCCAAATCTCTGCTCACTAAATCACTCATTTATATTTTTTTATTAAAAATTTTATTTGGGTTTGAGACCATTGTTTTTAATCTCATTTCCACTTTGATCCAATCGTATTTCTCATTTATTAGTATAATTGGTTCATCGTAATTTATATCATCAAAATAGGTTAAAGATTTTGTTACCATAACAGGATTTCTTGTCGAATATTTGAATTCATAAGCCTCAAGCATATCGTTTAAACGTAAGAAATTAGATAAAAAGGCAATATCTATAAAATCCTTTAATCTAGTTCCATTAACCATAATTGCATTTAATTTCATTGCAGAAATTTCTTTTAAAGGTGCCATTCTAATCGAATCAAACACAATTAGCTCATCAGTTAATGGATATTGGTGAGTAATTAAATCTACTTTAACTTTTCTTATCTCTCCTTTTAAAGAATTTTTAGATTTATAATTAAGTATAAATTGATATTTATTTTCTAAATATTCTAAAGTTTTCTCAGTATTAAATGTTTCTAAACTAAATAAGTCTATATCGATACTTAAACGATGACCAATTTGCAATGAAAGAGTTGTTCCTCAGACTAAAAAAAATGATTCAAAATGGGAATCGTTTAATAATTCTTTTAAGAGTTCCAGTGTTGCTTCATCAACTGTTTCTTTGTATAACATTTCATTTCATTAAAAGGAATATCAAAAACAACGGATACAAAATTCATATCTTTATTATTCAAATATGCAATTTCTTTTATAGCCTTTTTTACTTCTGCTAATCCATAAAAATTAAGTATAAAGTAAAAATCATTTGGCCAACCCCTTTCAACAACTCTTTCAACAACTAAGTTTCGCATTTTAAAAAAATCAAAATCGCTCAAGTTATATTCCCATAGAAGGCTATTATTCAATTTAGCGTTAGGATGTTCTATATAATTATCAAAAAACATTTTAATTAATTTTATTCGTCAAAAGTTCTACAACATATTTATCAACAGGAAAAGTAACATTCTGTTCTTCTAAACTAGCTAAAGGAACAAACCTAAAACATTGTTTGCTTTCGCCAAGTTGATCCTCAAAATCATATTCCCTACTAGTTATTTTAAAATTAATCTCCTGTAAAGGTTTAACCAAATAATAAATAGAAATTAATTGGCCGCCGTTTCCAAAAGCAGATTCTATAAAGAAGTCTGTGGTATAAAAATGCTTTATTATTTCAATTTTTAAATCGCATTCTTCAATAAATTCTCGTTTCAAGGCATCAATTAATCCTTCGCCATATTCTAAACCTCCGCCAGGAAATTTAATAAACTTAACTCCCTGCTCCTCTTCATCGCTCAATAAAATCTCATTTTTATCATTGATAAGTAACCCATAAACCCTAATATTAAAATGTTTGTTATCCATCTTACTCAAAATGTTTATTGTTTTTTGTAACATTTTCTAAAGTCCATTCAATGTCTTTACTCTTGGGTTCTTGTCTTACAGGGCAATCGGGCTTGTTACAATAATGGCAACATTGAGGAATACAAGGATCTGCATGGATAAAAAACTCTGTTTCTGAATTTACATTTTCATTGATAACCCTATCAATCTCCGATATTTCTTGATGCACCTTGTTTAAATCATAGTAATATGGTAAAGTAACATGGCAATCTATATGTAATTGAGAACCATATCTTTGGGTACGCAGATTATGAATATCTATCCAATCGTTTTTTCTATTGATATTTAAATAAGCAATAATTTCTTGGATAACCTTCACGTCAGATTCGTCCATCAAGCCACCAATAGACTTTCTAGTTAAACGATAACCATTGTAAATAATAAAAAAAGCTATTGCAATTGATAATGCACTATCTAACCAACTAATTTTAGTAAAAAAAATTAGAACCAAACCAATCACCAAACCAAAACTACTAAAAGCGTCTGTTACTAGATGTTTACCATCTGCTTGCAAAGTAATTGAATTCAATTTTTCGCTTTTTTTTACCATATACCATCCAAAACCCCCGTTAATTACTCCAGTAAAGGCTATTAGATAAGAACCTTGTAAAATATCATTTACAGCTTGGGGATAAATTAGATTATAAAAAGATTTAAAAATGATGATAATACCTGCTAAAATAATTAAGCTACCTTCTACAAAAGCAGAGAAAAATTCTATTTTTCCATGGCCGTAAGGATGGTTTTGGTCTTTGGGTAATGCGGCCAAATAAATGCTATAAAATGCAAAAGCGCTTGCTATCACATTTACAATACTTTCTGCAGCATCTGTTAAAATAGCATTGGATTGAGTTAGAAAATATGCTGCAAACTTAATCAACATCAGTAAAATACTGATAATTAAAGCGGTAAGTATTATTTTTATTTTGGGCTGCAAAAGAATTTATTTTTAACAAACTTATAGAAATAATAGCAATAGCTTAAAATAAATCTAGATAAAGAATATTTATGGCTGCTAAACTATTTTTTAATGTTTGGTATTAATTTTAAAAGCAATAAGAAGAAAAATATAAGGTTAGTATTAGTTAATGTTTAAAAACAACCAACAAGCTTTTTTTAGGATTATAAAAGGTAAAATTATTATTGCTTTTCTGTTGGCATTCTTAGCTTTAGGTACTGCATGGGGAGTTAGTAAATTTGTTTTTGATAAAATGTTGGATAAAGTAGAAGAAATTTCTTCACCCAATAATAAACTCCGAATTGTAAATGATCTTTCTAATAAAATATCCCGTTTAGACCAACAACAAAGAGGCCTAGCAATTAACCAACCCAAAAATTATAAAGGCTTTTTTAAAACTAGCAGAGCTTTAAATTTAGGCTTAGATACACTTGCAAATCTTTATCAATCAGATTCGGTACAGTTACTTAAGATTATATCTATAAAAAAATTACTTATAGAAAGAGACCAACAGTTTTTAAAGTATCTAAAAGTTAGGGAATCTTTAGTGAATACAAAGTCCTTTTCTGAGGAGGTTGGTAAACTAAACAATTTGGTAAACACCAAAGTTTGGAAAGCAGATAGCGCTATTTACACCACGGAAACCAAGACATCAACCACCACCTTAACACCAGAAAATGAAAATAAAAAAGGTTTTTTTAACAGACTTTTCTCAAAAAAGAAAAATGATGGCTATAAAGTGGTTAGCGAAGAATTTAAAATCAAAAAAGATACTTTAAACGCTTTTGCTGAAGATAGTATTTTATCTGATATGGAAAGTTCGCTCAAAACTATTGAGGTTGAGCAGCGTTTAAAAAGCAAAAAGTTTTTGCAACAAGAATCATTTTTGTCTGATGCTACTAATCAGCTCACTTCTAAAATGTTAATTATTTTAGAGGCGGTAAAAAATGAAGTCGTTATACAGATGAATTATAATGGCTTAGCTGCTAAAAAGGTAGTTAACAAAGGAATTTTACAAATTACAGCTATCTTAATTAGTTTTTTGATCATTACCATTTTGCTTTTATATTTCATTTTATCAGACATTACAAAAAGCAATAAATACAGAAAAGCGCTTGAAGTTGCAAAAGAAGAAGCAGAATATCATGGAAAAGCCAAGCAAAGGTTTTTATCTAACATGAGCCATGAAATCAGAACGCCTTTGCAATCCATCATTGGTTATACCGAACAGATTTCTTTACAATCATTACCAAATAAAAAAGATATTGCTGCCATACAAACCTCTTCCAATCATTTATTACACATTGTAAACGAGGTTTTAGATTATAGTAGGATTATTTCGGGTGAATTTAATATCAGGACGGAGGTTTTTAATATCGATAAAACTATAAAAGAAGTAATTGAAGTTTTAAGGCCTCTGGCAAAAAGTAAATCAATAATCATTCATACTGAAATCAATTTTCCTATTAATTATCAAGTTATTGGTGATGGTTTTAGGTTAAAACAAATCCTTTTTAATCTAATTGGAAACGCCATAAAATTCACTCAAAAAGGCAATGTTGATTTATTGGTAAACTTTAAAGAGGATAAAAATAATATTCACTTTAATTTTATCATAAAAGATTATGGAATAGGTATTTCAGAAGATAATCTAAATAAAATATTTAATGAGTTTGAACAGATTGAAAACCAAAATCAAACCAATATTAATCAAAATGGAACTGGTTTGGGATTAACTATTGTAAAGAAACTGATAGAGAATCAAAATGGTAGGATTAACGTAAAAAGTAAAATAAATGAAGGGAGCACATTTTATGTTTATCTCCAATATCAACAAACGTCACAAGAAATTAATGAGATAAAAAATAGTGATAAATTATCTTTTGATAAAAATTTTACTATTTGGGTGGTTGATGATGATCAATTAATTTTGGATTTATGTGGGATGATTTTTACCAATAATAACCTCAATTATAAATGTTTTAATAATCCTGAAACAATTTTGAATCAAAAAATTGACACTAATCTTCAATACGTATTTATCGATATGCGTATGCCTAAGTTTTCAGGAATCGAAATTTGTCAGATATTAAAAACAAAATTACCTCAAAACATAAAATATTACGCCATTACAGCACAAGTTTTACCAAACGAACGTGATTCAATTTTAGATAGTGGTTTTGATGGAATTGTAATGAAACCATTTAAAACTGCAGATTTATTAGGAATTTTTGAAAATAAACATGCTGATATAGTTCAAAAAGAAATCATCCCTATCAATTTAGACCAGCTTAAAAAAATGACTTTTGGTAACCAGCAACAGTTAGAAAAAATATTAAAAAGTTTTATTGTTACTTGTAAGGAGGATAAAGTTTTATTAAAAAACGCAATAGTAAATTCAGATAAAGAAGAAGTGAGATTAATAATCCATCGTTTAGCAGGACGTATAGCCCAAATGGGAGCAAAAAAATTAGCTAGTGATTATAGAAAGATGGAATTAGAAATTGAGGCTGCAGATTTTATCTCAGAAAATATTAAATTAAAGATTAATGGACTTTTAAGTAAATTAAATACATTGATTAAAACTTTAGAAAACAATAATTACTCAATTCCGTAACGCTCCAACTTTGCATAAAGCGTCTTTCTATCAATATTAAGCATTTTTGCTGCCTTAGATTTATTGTATTTAGATTTAGTTAACGCTTCAATTATCAATACTTTTTCATTGATTTCATTGTTGGCCTTTAAATCAGAACCTGATATTTTTGCAGGTTGGTTCACAGAAAAAACCATTTCTTCTGGTAGTGCATCCACATCGGCCAATTCTCCAGAAGTCAATAGAACCATTCTTTTAATTACATTATTTAACTCACGTAAATTTCCTGGCCAATCATAATTTAACAAAATTTTTTTTGCGTCTTTATCAATCTCTTTTACATTTCTGTCTAATTCTTTATTGGCCACTTTAATAAAATGAGCAATAAATAATTTAAGGTCGTCGTCTCTGTCACGTAAAGCCGGTAATTGAATTTTAAACTGATTTAATCTATGATATAAGTCTTCTCTAAATTCTCCAAGCTTTATACTTAGATTTAAATCATCGTTAGTAGCTGTTATAATTCTCACATCAACGGCAATTTGTTTAGTACTCCCTAATGGTTGTACCACCCGTTCTTGCAGCGTCCTCAATAGTTTAACCTGAACTTCATAGTTTAAATTACCTACCTCGTCTAAAAATAATGTTCCACCATTAGCTACCTCAAACTGACCTTTTTTATCATTCAAAGCTCCCGTAAAAGCCCCTTTCACATGTCCAAAAAGTTCACTCGCTGCTAAATCTTTAGATAATGCGCCACAATCAATAGAAATAAAAGGTTTTTTGCTCCTTTTGCTTTCATTATGCAACGTTCTTGCTGCATATTCTTTTCCTGTACCACTTTCACCCTGTATAATAACCGACATGTCCGTTGGTGCAACCAAAGCAATATGTTGATATAATTTTTTGGCAACAAAACTATTTCCTCTTATAAAATTGGTTTCATTAATTTTAGTATCAACATTTTTATCTTCTTTTTTATCTAAAGATTTTTTTATGGTGAGAAGTAATTCATCCGGATTTACCGGTTTAATAATGTAATCAAAAGCACCTAATTGGATAGATTTTACAGCGGTTCTAACATCATTAAAACTAGTCATCATGATGATAGGAATATTTAGGTTTTTTTCCCTAACTGCCTTTAAAATCTCTAAACCCGTACCATCTGGTAAACGATAATCGACTAATATTAAATCGAAACTTTTTTCAGATAAAATCTTTAAAGCTGGTTGGATTTTAGCCGAAGAAATAACATCATGATTGTATCTTTCCAAAAAACCTGTTAAAAGTTCTGAAAAGGAAATGTCATCCTCAATAATTAAGGTTTTAATCATAATGTAAAAATAAAAAAAAGCCCCCGAAATTTGGAGGCTTTTACATATTAACGAATGTTTAGGTTAACCAACGTTTAAAATGTCATTATTTATTATTCTGCAGGTGTTCCGTCTGCATTGATTTTTACAGAACCTTTTTCCTCTTCTTTTTTAACATTCACTTGATAATAAGATTTCCCACCTTCTTCTACAATTAAAAATGCTTCTGTAGGTGTCCACGCTTTGTAAACATCAGATGCTAAAGTGGCTTTTACAGGTTCTGGTAATTCTTCTAATTTTACAGGAGTAGTTTTTGTACTATCTATGTTGGCTACAATTGTAGTTGATTTTTTTAATTCTCCTGCTTGTACTGATGCTAATCCTACAAATGCTAAAAATGCTGCTGATAAAATGAACTTTTTCATGGTTGTAAATTTTATGTTTTAAATTTTAATTAATTATGAAAACTATTGTATCAACATAATGCCAACTTATACTGAATTATATAAGCAATTATAAATCAAATGTTTAATATAATTCTAAAATTTAAGTAGATGTGGTATAAGTCTACAAGTTGGTAATTAATTCATCTTTATTAATGTAGATTGTTGGGTAAAAAACTTAAAACTATTTAAGAAAAATGAATTGTATTTGGATAAACAGAACGATTTTTATGTTCCCTAAGCTTGACAAGGTTAATTTGCCAGCTAGAGGTTACAATCTTTTTATCCGCAAGATAGCGCACAAAAAGGGTGTTAATAAAATCCTTAACGTTTAGCGACAAAAGTATTTATTTGAAGGAATTTCTTAATTTTATTTTACAAAAAGAAATAATATTTATGAGAAAAAATCTATCCATCGTTTTTGCCTTAATTGGTTGGTTTGCAGTTATTACACAATATATATTATTGTTAAATGCAAGTACAACAGGCTTTACTGATACTACTATAAGGTTTTTTAGTTTTTTTACAATTTTAACAAATAGCTTAGTATCATTATATTTTACTCAACAAGCTATTTTAAATGATTATAAAAACAAACAATTTTTAAATTTTCCTGGTTTTCTAACCGCAATAACAGTTTATATATTTGTGGTAGGTTTAGTCTATCAAATCATTCTTCGTCAAACCTATAATCCCGAAGGAATGGATTTGATAGTTAATGAATTATTACATTCCTTAATGCCATTATTGGTTTTATTATTTTGGTATTTATATGAGGATAAAACAGTTATCAAATGGAAAAGTTTGTTCTTGTGGTTAATCTATCCTTTTATTTACATAATAATTATCATGATAAGTGGATCTTTTTCAAACTATTATCCCTACCCCTTTATTAATGTTTTAAATATAGGTTTAAAAGCAGTTTTAATAAATAGTTTTTTATTATTGATATTATTCATGGTACTTTCTGTAATATTAGTTGGGTTTGGTAAATGGCTTGAAAAGAAAAAAGCTTAAACCTTCTAAAGATTTAAGCTTAAAAAATCTATAAAAATTAGGTATTATACAGAGTTTAAAAATTAATTACACTATTATTTGATGTAATACTCATCAATACAGTTTTTTAGATTTCAGCTTTGCACATTTAGCTTTTGGTCTTTATATAACTAAACAACAGCTTCTTCTCTATCTTGCGGTCTACCATTTTTAAAAGCTTTTCTAGGCGTTAACCCTAAAAGTTCAAACATGATCATATCGTCTTTAAATTCCGGATTTGGAGTGGTGAGTAATTTATCTCCAGCAAAAATAGAATTAGCACCTGCCATAAAGCAGAAAGCTTGTTCTAAAGTACTCATCTCGTTTCTTCCGGCAGAAAGACGAACAACTGTTTTTGGCATAACAATCCTAACAGAGGCAATCATCCTAACCATATCCCAAATGGCCACTTTTGGTTGGTCTGCTAACGGAGTGCCTTTTACAGGAACCAAAGCATTTACAGGTACAGATTCTGGGTGTTGCGGCATATTTGCTAAAACCTGAATCATTGCTACTCTATCATTTACTGTTTCGCCTAAACCAATAATACCACCACTGCAAACAGTAAGTTTAGCTTTACGAACGTTTTCTATCGTTTTTAAACGGTCATCATAAGTTCTGGTAGAAATGATACGCTTGTAATCTTCCTCAGATGTATCTAAATTATGGTTGTAGGCATATAAACCGGCATCGGCTAATCTTTGAGCTTGGTCCGCATTAAGCATTCCTAATGTGCAGCAAACTTCCATATCCATACTGTTTACCGCTTTAACCATTTCAATTACCTTATCAAAATCACGGTTATCACGCACTTCACGCCAAGCAGCTCCCATACATAACCTAGATGCACCTCCATCCTTTGCTTTTTGCGCTACTTCTATTACCTCTTCAACCTTCATCATTGCCTGTACCTCTAAATCTGTTTGGTAACGAGCAGCTTGTGGACAATAAGCGCAATCCTCTGGACAGCCGCCTGTTTTTATAGAAATTAAAGAACTAATTTGAACTTCAGAATAATCTTTATTTTCACGATGGATTGATGCAGCTTGATAGACTAAATCTAAAAAAGGCTGGTTATATATGTCTAAAATTTCTTCTCTTGTCCAGTTGTGTTTTGTTTGCATTTGTTATGTATTAAAGTCAAAAGACCGTAGTCTGCTGTAATGTTGAAATATTTTTTTTGAGCGTTTTTACACGCTTTTCACTTTATCTTTTTTGCAGAAAAAGCAAAAAAGGATGCCGTTTCAATCGTTAACGCAAATATCAACGAATGCAATCATAAACCATATTAAAATTAGTTTATAAAAAGTCTGTTGTTCTTAAATATCGATACAATTATAATAATAATTTAGAGGCTAAACCTAATAAAAGTAAGAATCCAAATATATCTGTAAAAGTAGTGATAATGATGGATGACGCTATTGCAGGATCAATTCCCACTCTTTTTAAGATTAATGGAATCCCTGCTCCTGCTATTCCAGCTATTAATAAATTACCTGTCATTGCTATAAAAATAACCAATCCTAACAGTAAATTATCATCATATAAATAAGCGAATAAAAACACTATTAATCCGTTTACGGCACCATTAATCAACCCAACGGTTAATTCTTTGATTACCGTTTTATAAGCTTGATTATCGGATAAATCGCTTAAAGTAATTCTTCTAATAGTTACAGCTAATGCCTGTGTTGCAGCATTACCTCCCATTCCTGCAATAATGGTCATGTAGCCAGCCAAAACTACTATTTTTGTTAAAGTAGGCTCAAAATATCTAATAACAGAAGATGCTAAAAATGCAGTACCCAAATTTAATATTAACCAGGGTAAACGAGATTTAACCGCTTCAATCCAATTTCCGCTCAATTCCTCATCTTCAGAAACCCCAGAGAATTTTAAAATATCCTCTGTATTTTCCTCTTCCATAACATCAATAACATCATCAAAAGTAACCCTACCCAATAATTTCATATTGATATCCACGACTGGAATACTGGTAAGATTATATTGAGAAATAAGATCGGCTACTTCTTCTTGATCTGTACTGGCTTTCACAAAAACAAAATCAGATTTAACCAAATCAGATATTTTTGCATTTGCCTTTGCTTTGATGATATCTTTAAGAGACACAATTCCTTTTAAAACGTCATCATGATCTACAACATAAATGGTATAAAACTCTTCAATTTCTTCACTTTGGAGGATAATTTGGTCAATTGCCTGTTTTTTAGACATATCGGCATCAACCTTAATCACCTCAGTATTCATTAAACCACCAGCCGTATCCTCGGCATAGGTCATTAAATTTCTGATATTTACTGCATCTTCCTTATCCAGATCTCCCAATATCTCATGCTGATCGTTTTCATCCATCTGAGAAATGATGTCGGTTGCATCATCATAATCTAGCTCCTCAACAATTTCTTGTCGTTTTTCTGGATCAAGATTAATTAAAAGTTCTTCCGGATGAGCTTCATGGCTCATCTCTGAAATAATTTCAGAAGCTAATTCTATAGAAAGAAGGTTGATGATTTTCTTTTGGGACTCTAAAGGAATAGACTCAAAAAGAATAGCAATTTCTGAAGCATGATATTCGGCCACTAAAAGTAGAAGTTCTTGATCCTTCCCTTCTAAAGCCTGCTTTATTTTTAGTATATCGGTTTTATCAAGCTCAAAAGATTGCATACGGCTAAAATAACTTTATAGCATATAAAACGCTAACTATATGAGATAATTTTTCAATAAATCTGAATTATTGATTTCATAAACCAAAAAAAGTCTCAATCAGAATAGATTGAGACTTTTATATTTTTAGAGCTTTAAAATTACTCTGCGTTATCTACCTCGTCAACTTTTTTGGTTGCAGTTTTCTTAACTGGAGCCTTTTTCTCTTTTGGTTCCTTAACTTCTGCTTCTTTTTGAGTAGTTTCTGCTTTTACAGGTGTTATATCTGCATTATCTTCTTTTTTTGTTGATTTTGCTGTTTTAGTAGCTGCCTTTTTTATTGGAGCAACTGCCGAAAGTGGAATTGAAAAATCAACAGGAATAATAGAAACATAAGATTTGTTATCTGCTCTTTTTCTGAAAGATACTTTACCATCTACCAAAGCAAAAAGAGTATGATCCTTACCAATACCAACATTTTTTTCTGGATGATGTTTAGTACCACGTTGACGGACAATGATATTACCTGCAATTGCAGCTTGACCACCATAAATTTTGATACCTAAACGCTTGCTATGGGATTCTCTACCGTTGTTAGAGCTACCGGCTCCTTTTTTGTGTGCCATGTTTTATCTATTTAACCAAGTATAAACTTAGTACTTTAATTAATGTTAATGATTAAATTGAAATGCTATCAATTTGGATTTTGGTAAAAGACTGACGATGACCGTTTTTCTTCTTGTAACCTTTTCTTCTTTTCTTATGGAAAATAATCACTTTTTCTCCTTTTAAATGAGACAAGATTTTAGCGGAAATTTTAGCTCCTTTTACAGTGGGCGCACCTACTGAAATTTCACCTTCGTTTTCTACCAATAATACGTTGTCAAATTCAATACTAGCGCCTTCTTCTCCTTGTAACCTGTGTACAAAAAGATACTGGTCTTTAGCAACCTTAAATTGCTGGCCTGCTATACTTACTATTGCGTACATTTTTTAAAAATTATTGTTTAAAAATTTGAGGTGCAAATATAGCTATTAATTCCAGTTAATCAAATCAGGATAAAGATTATTTTGTAATGATAGAATGAAATATTAATAATTAGGTCTCCTTAAAATAGTGTCATAAATCACAGCTTTCTTTAAATCAAAATCCAAAATATCATCTTTAAAATTATTTACAAATTCAGATTCATGACGATGGTCTAAATGGATTTCTTTATTTTTAATAACGTCAACAATTGGTTTTTCTGGATTGTAATAGTCTTTAATAGAAGCTTTATTGTTTTTATTGACATCTGAAGCGGATTTATTTATAGTGTCAAGTTCTAATTTATTTTTATTTAGATATTTTCTAATATCAGATTCGTAATCTTTATTTTCTTGTCTTATAGGATCTTTATAATATTTAGGAACTGCTTCCTTGTTTTTTTGAATTATTTCCTTATTAGAAATTAAAGATTGTGATTGTTCAGCGGCTCTTTTAGCGGTTTTTTCTTGCTCTTTCTTAAAATTTAGGTATGCTTTATAAAGAAAGTAGGCTATCGGTAATAATATAAAAATAATTTTTTCCACTTTGCAATTTACACATATTGGCGCATTAATTTTTGATTATATAATAAATAAAGATGACTAAATAATAAATTTTCAAAAATATCGCTATAATTTTATAATATTTATATATAAATAGTCAAATAGTTTTATGTTTAACTTTAAATTAATCAAAATTTTAACAATTAAAAGAAATTAAAATGAAAAACTTTTTCAAACTCGGATTTTTTGCATTAGCATTATCTTTATCAGTTGCTGCTTGTAACTCTAACAAAGCATCAGAAGAATCAACAGACTCTACAATGATGGATTCTACGAT
>JACMNZ010000597.1 GCA_014378285.1 Pseudopedobacter sp. | reverse complement strand
TCTGCTTCAGCGTGGCTATTCTTTTTATAACAATTGCATGGCCATACACATAAAGCCATTGATGTAGAAACACATGCATTGCAACTTTGAATATGAGCACGGCCATAAGCATTACTAAGGTCTTCAAAATCAACTTCCCAATCCTTTGGCAACATATCTGCCATCTTTAACATGAGCATTCTCGCTTTGCCATCAAGGCCGGGGCAATTATATTGCTTTCTTGCTGAGCCTGCTATTATTAAGATCCTAAAAGGCCTTTGTTCAGTAGGCAAAGCGGAATTCTTGTCATTTGGTTTCATAATTTTATTTTAATAATGTCAGGCATAATCACAAACTTTACCTTACAAACTGTTCCAAAAATTAATTAATATTTATTACAAATGTGGGAAGCCATTAAGGAATATTATACAACAATTGGTATCAAATACCATGTTGATCCGGTTATATTTTTAGGTATTCATATTGTGGCTACACCTTTATTTATAATAGCTTCTGCATGGATTGTAAAAAAATATAAAAAGAGAAAAAGTGTTTTTTTACCTGCTTTAATAGCTGTATTTTTATTTAATGCTGCCAATATTTACCTGATTACGTTCGGCAAAAATATTCCCTGGTTCATTTATTTTATTCTCGCCATCACCTGTATCATTACAGGTTATTTCAGCTACATCAAAATAAAAAACAAACTATATAATTAATAATATCAACAACCACACCATCATAAAAAAATGTTTTGCTCTGATCCAATTTGAAAAACGTTGAATTTTTCATGTAACTCCTGACTTATTTAATTATATTTTATTAATTGAGTTGGTAAATAATTTCCAGTAAATATTCTTAGAAATTTATCGTGTGTTAGCGATTTAATGATGTAACGTGGTAGTAAAGAAAACAAAGAAAGGCTACCAATTGGTAACCTTTCTTTGTGGGAGCACACGGGTTCGAACCGCGGACCCTTCCGATTTAAGATCGGAATGCTCTAACCCACTTAGCTATTTATTAAAGTTTGAATTTTTGATCTACTCTTCCAAGCTTTAATCTCTTTCTCTCTTACCATGGCCTCTTGCTTCGTGGTAAAAATTTCTGTATAAACTACCTGCCAATCATTAAACTTTCCTGTGAAACCTTTGTGATTAGAATTGTGTTTTCTTAGACGTTCTTCTATTTCGTCTCCTGTGAATCCCACATAGAATCTATCTGCTGTTGAAGAATAAATGATGTAAACTGTATATTGCATAAAAGAAGAAAGGCTACCAATTGGTAGCCTTTCTTTGTGGGAGCACACGGGTTCGAACCGCGGACCCTCTGCTTGTAAGGCAGATGCTCTAAACCAGCTGAGCTATGCTCCCTTATTGATTTGGGATTGCAAAGATAGGAGTATTTTTTTCTTGGCAAAATCTTTTTAAAAAATAATTAATTCCTATTTTTATTTTAATCTTTATAGTACGATTGTTGCTAAGTCATTAAAAGCATATTCCACAAAAAAAATAATTTATGATTGCAGAACCCCTAACGTATAGAATTTTAATTGTTGATGATGACGAGGATGATTTTTTTATTACGAATCAATATATAAAAAATATAAAAGGCTATAATTTTAATGTGGAGTGGCGTTACGATTATAAAAGTGCCATGGAGGATGTTTGTAAAAGGAAATATGATCTGTACCTGGTAGATTATTATTTGGGTGCAAAAACAGGATTGGATTTTATTAAAGAAGCATTTGAAAAAAAATGTGATGAGCCAATTATCATCCTCACCGGTAGGGCTGCACCTGAGCTAGATGCTGAAGTAATGCATGCAGGTGCAGTAGATTATCTTATTAAAGGAGAAATGGATACTGAAAAACTTGAAAGATGTATCCGTCACGTTATAGAAAAAAGTGTTTCAGTCAGAACATTAAAATCAAATGAAAGAAAGTTCAGGCATATTTTTGAAAGATCAAAAGATGCAGTGTTTTTGATTGATGTAGAAACTATGCTTTTTACCGATGTAAATGAAGCCATGAATTTACTTTTTGAATATGGCAATGAGGAAATTAAAGAAATATCCATTTTTGATTTAGTGGTGAATGAAGTTGATAAAATGATGATCAAAAATCAACTTCAATCCGGAGAAATTGATGACAAAGAGATTCAGATGCTTACAAAAAATGAGGAAATTATTTTTGGCGTTCTATCTTTATCAAAAGAAATTGACAGCAATGGAAAAGCTTTTCTGCAGGGCATAATTCACGATATTACTGCGCTGAAAAAAATAGAAAAAAATAATGTTCGTATGGAGAAACTTGGTATGGCCGAAAGGCTGGTACGGACCCTTGCGCACGAAGTTAGAAATCCGCTTAATAATATAAATCTCTCTCTTGAACAGTTAACGGAAGAAATTAGATCTGAAGATGCAAATCTTTATCTCGAAATAATTACCCGCAACAGCAAGCGTATAGAAACACTGATTACCGAATTGTTAGGCGCATCAAGACCGGAAATTATGCTGGGAGAAAATGACCTTGTAGAAATTTTAAACGAGAGCATAGATGCAACATCTGACAGGATTATACTTAGACATATTAAAATGG
>JACMNZ010000596.1 GCA_014378285.1 Pseudopedobacter sp. | reverse complement strand
GATAAAAATCATTTCTGGTTTATTAACCCAAGACGCCGGGTCAGTAAATGTACTGGGAAAAGAAGTAAGTGAATTAAATGCAAAAGAACTTTTAGAGTTAAGGCTGAGAATTGGTTTTTCTTTTCAAAGTAGTGCTTTGTATGATAGCATGACAATAAGGCAAAACCTAGAATTCCCTTTAATAAGAAATAAGAAAAACCTGAGTAAAGGAGAGATAGATAACGCTGTGGAAACCGTTTTAGATGCTGTTGGCTTAATGCAAACAATTAATCAAATGCCCTCGGAACTTTCTGGGGGACAGAAAAAAAGGATAGGTATTGCTAGGACATTAATTTTACAACCTGAAATTATGCTTTATGATGAGCCAACAGCAGGCTTAGACCCCATTACTTGTTTAGAAATCAATAGTTTGATTAACGAAGTTCAAGAAACATACAAGACAAGTTCTATCATCATTACTCATGATTTAACTTGTGCTAAAGAAGTTGGAAATAGGATTGCGATGTTGTTAGATGGCCAGTTTCAAAGGGCAGGTACATTTGATGAAGTTTTTGATACCGATGACCAACGTGTTACACCATTTTTTGAATATAATTTTATACAATAATAAAAGATGAGCGAACTTAAAGACAAGAAAAAAGCCATAAGAGTAGGGATTTTTTTATTTGGAGGGCTAATAATATTTTTATTAGGCATTTTTACACTAGGCGGGCAAAGAAAAACATTCGTTAAAAGTTTTCAGCTTAAGGTTGTTTTTGATGATATTCAAGGACTAAAAATTGGTAATAATGTTTGGTTTTCTGGAGTAAAGGTTGGAACCATTAAAAAAATACAATTTTACGGAACTTCGCAAGTAGAAGTAACTTTAAGCGTAGAAGAAGAAGCTCATAAATACATCCATAAAAATGCAAAGGCAAGTATAGGTTCTGATGGTTTGATAGGAAATAAAATTGTAGTTCTTGATGGTGGTTCTCCTAAATTTCCTTTTATAGAAGATGGGGATAAAATAGCTGTGAATACTACTTTGTCTACAGATGATATCATGAAAACTTTGCAAGTCAATAATAAAAACTTGGTCGATATTACTTCTGACTTCAAAGTTTTGGCTAAAAATTTAATAGATGGAAAAGGTACGATTGGCGCATTATTAACCGACCAGCAAATTGCCGAAAATTTTAAAACTATAGTTAGCAACCTTCAAAACACAACAGCATCTACTAATAGAATGGCGTCCCAATTAAATACTTTTAGTGGTAAATTAAACACTAAAGGAGGCCTTGCCGATAAAATGTTAACAGATACTGCCGTATTTGCTAGACTTCAAAACTCCGTTGCAGAATTTCAAAAAACAGCAACATCCGCGGCTGCTTTAACTGATAATTTAAATAAGGCCTCTGCTAAATTAAACGATAAAGACAATGTTGCTGGGGTAATGTTAAACGACCCTGCGTCTGCAGAACAAATTCGTTCTACCATAAAAAATCTACAAACAAGCAGTAAAAAGCTGGATGAAAATTTAGAAGCTTTACAGCATAATTTTTTGTTGCGAGGTTTTTTTAAGAATAAAGCCAAGGAAGAGGCT
>JACMNZ010000595.1 GCA_014378285.1 Pseudopedobacter sp. | reverse complement strand
TGATAACAACCGTTAGTCATAAAAATTACAATAACTCCTTTTTGGTTTTTATAATCATTTAAACTAACCATTTTAGCCTGATTTGGAACCGTATTTGGTAAATTGAAACCTACAACTTTATCCCCTAATTGCAGTGTGTCAGTATTTAAAAAGCTGGCTTTAGAAGATAAATTAATCGCTAAAAAGCAAATTATAAATACTGTAGATTTTATAAAACTAGTTTTCATATTTCCATTTAATTGAGCAACCAACAGCCTTGGTTTGTATAATTTGTAGCTTTTTATTATTCATTACAGCATCCAAAGCATTCTCGGCGTACCTTATTTTTCCTTCTGGATTCACATCTTCAGTATCATCATCAATTGCACCAATGTAGGCTACTTCTAAACCTTTATTTGTTTTTTTAAGAAGGTAAACATGAGGAGTAGCCTTTGCACCATAAGCTTTAGCTATTTTTTGAGTTTCATCAATTAGATATGGAAAAGTATATTTTTTTTGCGAAGAACGCTTTATCATATTTTCAAAAGAATCTTCCGGGTATGCTTTTGGGTCGTTTGGATTAATGGCAATAACCGGATAACCTTGAGAGGCGTATTTTTTATCTAAATCCATAATCCTTTGTTCGTATAATTTTGCATACGGACAATAGTTGCAGGTAAAAACAACAAAAAAGCCTTTTGCATTTAGATAATTTGCCAAAGAAACCATTTTTCCATCAACATTTTTGAGTGTAAAATCGGTTGCGATATCCCCAACTTGATAACCATTTTGAGCTTTAACCACACTCGCTAAAATAACTAGCAACAAGGCAAAAATTTGAATTTTGATTTTTGTGCCAATAAATCTCATGTCGTTATTTATTTTCTAAATATACTTTTTCTAATTGTGGATATGTAAACTCTTGTTCATAAAATTTCCTTTAGCCTTTTTGTATATTGATAATTAAAGTTGCAGGTAAAGAACCTGTCCAATCTTTATTTATTTTATCAATATAAGTTTGTTCAGAATCTTTATTGATAACATAAACCTATTATTTTAAATTATTTAGCTTTAAAAAGGTACAACCGCTTTGTTCAGTTTCGATTTAAAATCCACGCTCATTAAAATAACTTTTAGAGGTTGATTTTTATATGTAATTCCCGGTTTTTCAAAATTTGGGAGTTCTTTAACACAAGGCGCACACCAGGTTGCTCAAAAATTAACCATATAAACTGTATCTTTTCCTTGGCTAATTCTGTTTTCTAATTGATTAACAGAAAGCAATTTTACTTGTGCTGAGGACATTTCTGCTATTAAAAAAATTACAAAGAAAATGAATAAGTATTAAGTATTCATAGTTTTATAACGTCTTTTATTTTTATTTAGCTTTTACTTGGGATATTAAAAATATCCAAACATTTGGTCAATTCTTTTTTCTGGTACCAATCGTTAAATACAAACTCATAGCTATCCACTTCAAAAGTCCCGAAATCAAATTGACGATATTTTTTTAAAACTTTCAAAAACTCATTTTGATTTTTAATTGTCGAGTTAAATCTTAAAACAGTGCTATGTGCCGTTGTAATTTGATACCTTCTATCTATCGAACTCTCCAAATCAGACTGACGAAAATCAGCTCTTAAAGTATCTCTCAGCTTATACAACACTCCATTTTTAGGGAAACCCTGAATCATAATCCCTGAATCAGAAGCGGTAATTCCTTTGAAAAGGATTTCTTCTTTAGGTAAATTTTTCAAGCTATTTTTTATGATTTTAACATATTCTTCCACTTGTATGTTTTCTAGCTTAAATCCTTCATAACATGAAATGATAGACATTGCGGTAATGTGAATATCAGCAACGGGATAAATATATTGAATGGGCACTACCTTTTTTAACTCATTCAAAAATTTGGATATAGATTTTAAAACTTGAACGTTAGGTCTTATGATTAGTGTGATCCCTCTACGAAAATCATCTCTATCATCCATTTGTTGATCTAAACTTAATTGATTCTGTTTAAACTTTTCCAGAGCATCCCACCACATTTCCTCATAATGTTCTTCTAAATTCATTCCACGCTCCCTCCCCTACTAAAATATTTATAAGTATAAGGATTTTGTAGCTTTTCTATCATCACACCTCTTTTGGTACTAGCGTGTACATAATAACCGTTTTGAAGATATAATCCAACATGGCTAAACTTTTTGCCATCATAATCAAAGAAAATTAAATCCCCTTCTTTAAACTGGTTTTCATATTTCCTTTTAATGATTTCAACTTGTTGGCTTGTCATCCTTGGGATTTTCTTATCGTAAACATCTTGATAAATAAGAAACATCAATCCCGAGCAATCTATTCCACTTTTGCTCAATCCCCCAAATTGATATTTTGTGCCTTCCCAATCATCAATAAAATCATAAAGTTTTCCGTTTTTAATATCACTTTTAGAAACCTCCATTTCATCTGCATATTTAGCGGCAATTTTATTAGATGGTTTTTCTAGTTGATAACTAGAATTTTTAAGCATTCTTTTTTTTGATTTACAAGAAGTGAAAACCAATATGGAACAAGTGAATAAAAAGAAATAGATAATATGTTTTTTGTTCATTTTATTTATTTTTCCTTTAAGTGTTTTGCAATTTAATATTAATTGGAATGATAAAAATTTGGGCGTTTTAACACGCTTTACGCTAAACTCCGTTTGCCCAGAAAAAGGGCAATCCGGGGTATCGCTTCAATCGTTAACGCAAAAAAATCTTTTAAATCTGTTATAAAAATTTCAAGATTCACTAATTTATAAAAAATTAAATACACATATAAAAAGGATGCCTCTAATTAAAGAAACAACCTTTTAATGAATTAAATATGATTCTATTCATTCTCTATCAATGGCATTTCTTTCTTTTTTCTGTTTGCCAATCTGTTTTTAATTTTTGCCCTAATTAAATACATAGAAGGCACTAAAATTAAGGTTAAGAACGTTGCAAAGCTTAAACCAAAAATCATGGTCCATGATAAAGGGCCCCAGAATGCAACATTATCACCACCAAAATAAAGATGCGGATTTCCGGTAGTTAGTAAAGTTGCAAAATCTAAGTTTAAACCAACCGCTAAAGGAATTAAGCCTAACATGGTTGCTGTTGCAGTTAATAATACCGGTGTCATACGAGTTCTACCTGCTTCTAAAATTGCATCATAAGCTTCCATTCCTTGTTCCATCATTAAATCGGCAAATTCTACTAATAAGATACCGTTACGAACCACTATCCCTGCTAGGGCAACAATACCAATTCCCATCATTACTACCGACATTTCCATTTGAAAAATGGTGATTCCTAACAATACCCCAATAATACTAAATACAATCTCACTCAAAATAATGATTGGTTTACCTATTGAGTTAAATTGGATAACCAAAATTATTAATATCAAGAAAAATGAAATACCTAAAGCCAAGCCTAAGAAAGCTGAAGTTTCTGCTTGCTCTTCTTGTGCTCCTCCCATTTTAATAACCACACCTTCTGGACTTCTAAAATCTTTAATGGCACTTTCAAGATTTTTATTGACTTCACCAGGGTTAAAATCAGTCAAAACGTTTGATGATAAAATCACTATTCTCTTACCTTGCTTTCTTTTAATACCTCCGTAAGTATTTACATAATCAATATTGGCAAAAGCAGAAATTGGCACTTGACGGATTATACCCCCCATAGCCATATCACGATAAGTAATTTGCAGGTTTCTTAAAGCTTGTAGGCTGTTTCTTTGATCTTCTTGCGCTCTTACGTTAATTTCGTAATCCTCATCTAAATCTCTAAACTTAGAAACTTCAACCCCAAATAATGCGAACCTAAGGTTTGTAGCTATATCCTGCGTCAAAATTCCTTGTCTATTTGCTCGCTCTCTATCAATATCAAAAATCACCTCTGGTTTATTATTTTGAAAATCTGATTTCAGCTCTTCAATACCACCAATTTGTTTGGATACTAAGTAGCTTTTTAACCTTTGAGAAGTAGATACCAAAGAATCAAGATCATCCCCAGTAATTTCTATACTGATTGGTTTTGCCGTTGGCGGCCCAGATTGTTCTTGTGTAACAGAAATTTCTGCACCAGGAATTCCCTTAATTGCTGCTCTAATTGCTGTTAAATAAGCTGGTGAAGGATTTCCAGTACGTTCTCCAAACTCTTTAAAAGCAACCGTTACCTTACTTTTGTTTGGGTAATTACCTTGATCTTCGTCCTGTGGATCAGTCACACCAACCGTAACGTTAGAAATAATCGAGGACACATTTTGCTTTCCTAAACTATCAACTACGGCAATTACTTTTTTCTCTATTTTCTTGGTAACTTCATTAGTATAAGCCTGATCTGTACCTACTGGCAAAGAAGTATATACATATACAAAGTTTGGATCTGAAGATGGGAAAAACACAAATTTTGGTGGAATAGACCATGTTAACGCAATAGCGAAAATTAATAATCCAAATGTGCTGCCCAAAATTGTGTAAGGGCGATGTAAAGCCCATTCTAAAAACCTTCCGTATTTTGCTTGTGCTCTAGGCCAAGTATTTCTCTGAAATCTTCTGATTACTTTTTCTAATATAAAATGTTGTAATAAATAGAATAAGGCAAGTAAAACTACAAAGTTTCCAAATCCGAAATTGATGACGTAAGCAATAACCGCGGCAATACCCAAATACATTAAGGTTTTCTGTACTTTCTTATCAAAAGTTGGTTTATACACTTCATTCTCATCATGAGACTCCATAAAATCTACCGCAAAAACCGGGTTGATGATATAGGCTACAACTAACGATGCTAACAGCGTAATGATTAATGTTATCGGTAAAAAGAACATAAACTCTCCAATTACCCCGGGCCAAAAAGCTAAGGGAATAAATGGAGCCAAGGTGGTCATTGTTCCTGAAAATACTGGTAAAAAAACCTCACCAGCAGCCATTTTAGCTGCTTGCTTTATCGTATACTTTCCATTATCAAAAATACGGTGCGTATTTTCTATCACCACAATTGCATCATCCACCACAATACCCAATGCGAGCAAGAATGAGAATAAAACAATCATGTTCATGGTAAAACCAATTGTCGGCATCAGCAAAAACGCCACACACATAGAAAGCGGAACTGAAAGCGCAACAAATAATGCATTGGTGATACCCATAAAAAACATCAAAATCAGCGTTACTAATATAAAACCGATTATAATAGTGTTAATTAAATCATGAAGGGTAACCCTGGTTTTATCAGATTGATCGCCAGTTGCCACAATTTCCAAAGCTTTAGGGAATTGTGTTGCTTTCATATCAGCAACAATCTCTCTTATTTTATCTGATGCTTCAATCAGATTTTCTCCAGAACGTTTTTTAACATTTAAGGTAATTACATTTTTGCCGTACAATCTTGCAAAAGATTCTTGTTCTTTAAAACCATCCACAACGGTGGCTATATCTCTTAAATATAATGATCCGCCAACTGGTGTTTGTATAATTGTATTGTCTATTTCTTCTGCAGATTTAAATTCTTTTTTGATGTTTAATGTTCTACGAACGCCATCAATAGGAACCGTACCGCCAGATGCAGAAACGTTTTCTTTTCCTATCGCATTTGCGATATCATAAAAAGAAATTTTTGCAGCCG
>JACMNZ010000594.1 GCA_014378285.1 Pseudopedobacter sp. | reverse complement strand
CAACCCTTGTACTTGAAATTCTGTAGCAACATCTTCTAAAAAGTAAGAAGACCTAACATCATCTTTTCCATCTAGGAACCAATTCACATGATTGATTTGTGTCTTTACATCAATCGCTAAGGGCTTTAAACGATAAGCTTGCGAAGAAACAACTATACCATATCTTTCACTGCCTCTAGCTTTTTCTTTTAACCATACTTTAGCTTTATTTAAATCTCGAGTGATGACAATCGGATATTTATCTTTTATTAAACGAAATGTTTCTATTGAGTTTCCGTCAATATCTAAAATCTCTTTTATTAACTTAGATAAGTACTCTGCTCTATATGAACGCATGGATACCGATAAATGCAAATCTGCATTAAAAACAACTTTACTACATTTTTCAAGTTCCCTAATAGTATTTTGAGCCGCATATTCACTATCAAATAAATTTGGAGATATTCTAGTTTCCCAATTTGAAAATTTATTCTTGATTGCCAGAAGCCATTCCGAAATACCTGCTTCACCAGTATTAATTTCTTGTCCACCGCCAACTAGACAAATTATAACCGCCCAATCAGGATGTCTATCTAAGCAAGAGATTAAAAATTCAGGCTCAGAAAATTCAAAGTCTGATATTCCTTTTTTTTGTTGCATGAATTTTACAGTTTGCTGTTTTGTCAAAGCTCTTTGAGCTTCGTCAAAAATGGCAACATGGTCATATGGTGCTTTAAAATCTCTTAAATACTCGTCTCTGTAATGATGGATAATTTGAGTAAAAGCTTTAACACTTTCTCTTGCATATTTTTTTGTGATTTTATTACCTTTTAATCTTTCTTGAACAACTTTATCCCTTGTTAGCGCCTCTTGCAAAATATCCACTAATGGTTTGTTACCTGATAAAAACACACTTGTATTACCTTTTGAACTATCTAAATGCTCAGTTGCTACCTTTAGACCAACTAATGTTTTTCCAGCACCTGGCACACCAGTAACAAAACAAATTATCTTCTTTCTACCAAACTTTGCTAATTCAATTGTTTCGGAAATGAATTTTGTTGTTAAATTTAAATTGGTAGCATCTGCATCCGTTCTTGTTATTTCTTCAACATTATGGTTATTAAATAAACTAATGGCCGCTTCTATAATTGTTGGAGTAGGAGAATAACTTCCATTTAAATATTTTTCCGCATCAATTACATCATTATTAGAAGAAAAAAAGCTGAGAACACTATTAATAACCACTTCTAAATTTTCAGCATTTGTTTTAATAGGATTTATCAGATTATCTTCATGACTAGTCGTTATAATATCAAAAGACTGGGATTTTGCTTTTGTTGCTACCAAAATAGGCACTAATAAAAGTTGATGACTAGGTTTATGAAAGTTCTTTAAATCCAAAGCATAATCCCAAACCTGTTCAACATTTTGTTTAAGAAATTCTTTCTCACCAACTTTAAACTCAACAATAAAAACTACATTTTTGATTATTAATAAACAATCAACTCTTTTACCCATTCGGGGTATCGAAAATTCAAAAAACAATTTACCCTGTTGATTTTTTAAGATTCTCTTAAGTAAGTCAATCTGAAATTCCCATGCTAAGAGCTCCGTGTTAATATGGCCCAATCGCCCATTAACTGCGATTTCGCCAACAATTGTTTCTGGATATTTTTTTAAAAAAGTATCTATATTATCAGAATAGTAGCAGTTTAACATGTTTTTAAGGTGAAAAATCGTGAGTTTTTAATATTGGATAAAGTAAAAATTACTGATTTTTAAATCTAATAATTCCAATTAGCTTTTTGTAATAAGTTGATAAATTCATTAATTGACAATGATGATTTACTCTCCTCTTCCGTAAATAAAACTGTTTCAAATTCGTGAAATAAATGGTCTAAATCTGCAATATGTTTATCAAAAAAAAGGCTAGATAATTTCAAATCTTCAGCTATGAACCACTCTCCATTTATTAAGGGATTTTTCAATAATAATTGAATATTGTCTAATGATAAATTATAAGGATTACTAAAGATTACAGAGCCAAAAAATTTGTAATTTCCCGCATCTCTGTATAAATAATTAAACTTAATATTCTGCATAAGTAAATGTATCTATTGATTAATTGGGTTTCAATCGGATATAAGTGAACTTTTAAGAATGTTAATAATTTTTTAAATGTCCTTAACTAAGTCAATAAAAAATTCTAACATTAATATTTACAGCAAAACCAAAAGGTTTATTAAAGCCAGTGAAACTCCCCACGGAGATCCTTCGACTCCGCTCAGGGTGACGGAGGGAGGTGAAAAGCTGGCTCATGAGGGCAGGCAAGGATTGAGCGTAAAAGCAAAGGGGATTGAAAGTCAGTGAATCGCTCCACGGAGATTGCCATGTCGTTAGCACTCCTCGCAATGACGCTGAAAATGAAAGGCTGACGGGAGGAATGAAAGGCAGGCTGCAATGACGCGGAAAATAAATCCTCACAGCATTATCATCATTAACTCAAAATTTATAGCTTTGGGCAACGTTTTAAAAAAGCTTTGAGCCTTTAGCTTTCAGCCTTAAGCCCAGCAAAATTGAGTATCAGCGTAAACGCATTAAGCAAAACTTACGGAACACAAAAAGCAGTAGAGGGCATTTCATTTGAAGCGTCATCAGGTAAGATTTTAGGCTTTCTGGGTCCGAATGGGGCGGGGAAATCTACCACCATGAAAATGCTGACTTGCTTTT
>JACMNZ010000593.1 GCA_014378285.1 Pseudopedobacter sp. | reverse complement strand
TTTTTTTCATAACCTAATTCAGATTTATTCGTACAATACTTTAATTTAAGTATCGTAAGAAAATGAATTTTACCCTATCAAAACTTCTATTTTCTATTTTACTGCTCTCTCTCTTTAACACATCTTATGCTCAAGAGATACCTCAAAAAAACGGCTATTTTTTTGTTGGGTTGGATATTAATATTGCTACTTTATCAACCGGAACAAGCATTAAAACTTTAATGGGGGTAAATTTTGGGTACAATAAAAAATTTGCAAACCATTTATTTGCTGGTCCACAGGTAAATGCTGTTTTTATTAAATCGCCAGCAAACAAAGGTGCGAGGATTTCTCTATTTGCCGGTCCATCTGCCGAAATGGAGATAAAAAGGATAGGAAAAAATCCTT
This sequence comes from Pseudopedobacter sp., assembly GCA_014378285.1. GTDB lineage: Bacteria > Bacteroidota > Bacteroidia > Sphingobacteriales > Sphingobacteriaceae > Pseudopedobacter. The sequence continues at coordinate 1,741 of JACMNZ010000593.1, read as the reverse complement.
TAACAGCTTCACAATCATTAAGTAATAGGCTAAGTTGGGTTTTTCCACTCAATCCAAAATCTAGCGATTACACCTATAAGGATTCCTTTAGTATAAGCACTTCTTTAAGTAATGATGAATTTTTTGGCTTTAACAAAAGTTCAATAGCGTTAAATATTGAATTTCAGGGATATGATATTGGGTTTTATAACGGATTGAAACGTATGGTAAGTATCGGTACCAGTACAAGAACAACTTTTTAATCCTCTTATCTGCTAAAAAATAAAACATTCATTTTTTAGCAAAGATTGTTCTCTATGCTATATTTGCAGCATCATGGCAAATAATAACGAAGAAATTTTTAAAAATGTGATTTCACATGCTAAAGAATACGGTTTTGTATTTCAAAGTAGTGAAATATATGATGGCTTAAGTGCTGTTTACGATTACGGTCAGTTAGGTTCTGAATTAAAAAACAACATTAAAACTTATTGGTGGAAAGCCATGGTGCAGATGCATGAAAATATTGTGGGCATTGATGCCGCTATATTTATGCACCCAAAAGTTTGGAAAGCAAGTGGTCATGTGGATGGTTTCAGCGATCCTATGATCGATAATAAAGATTCTAACAAACGTTACCGAGCAGACCAATTATTAGAGGATAAAATCGCCTCTTACGAAGCAGAAGGCGAAAAGCAAAAAGCCGAAAGCTTACAAATGGAAATGGATAACGCTTTAAAAGCGGATGATCTTCCAAGACTTAAAGAATTAATTGAAGATTATAAAATACAATGCCCAATTTCTAAAACTTGCAACTGGACAGATGTACGCCAGTTTAACCTGATGTTTTCTACCCAGTTTGGTGCAATGGCAGAAGGTGCTGAAGAAGTTTATTTACGTCCAGAAACTGCACAAGGTATTTTTGTTAATTTCTTAAACGTCCAAAAATCTGGGAGGATGAAAGTTCCTTTCGGGATTGCTCAAATTGGCAAAGCTTTTAGAAATGAAGTGATTGCCCGTCAGTTTATTATGAGGATGCGTGAGTTTGAACAGATGGAAATGCAATTTTTTGTACGTCCTGGTACTGAGATGGAGTGGTATAAAAAATGGAAAGAAACTCGTTTTAAATGGCATTTGGCTTTAGGTACAGATCCTGCCAACTATAAATTCCATGACCATGCAAAATTAGCGCATTATGCCAATGCCGCTGTTGATATTGAGTATCAATTCCCTTTTGGATTTAAAGAAGTAGAAGGAATACATTCTCGTACCGATTTTGATTTAAACCAACACCAAGAGTTTTCTGGTAAAAAAATGCAGTATTTTGATGCTGAGGTAAATCCAGAAACAGGCAAACCTTACGGTAATTACGTTCCATACGTAATTGAAACCTCTATTGGTTTAGATCGTTTCTTTTTGGTAACGATGATTAATGCTTTTGAGGAGCAAGATTTAAGCACCAATGAAAAACAAGATTCTCGTTCTGTTTTAAAACTCCATCCGGCTTTATCGCCTTACAAAGCAGCAGTTTTACCTTTAACCAAAAAAGATGGTTTACCAGATAAAGCCCGTGAAATTATGAATCAATTGAAATTGGATTTTAATATGGCTTATGATGAAAAAGATTCTATTGGTAAACGTTACCGCCGTCAGGATGCTATTGGAACGCCATTTTGTATTACCGTAGATTATGAGACTTTAGAAAATAATACGGTTACCATTCGCCACCGCGATAGCATGGAACAAGAAAGAGTAGCTATTG
>JACMNZ010000592.1 GCA_014378285.1 Pseudopedobacter sp. | reverse complement strand
GTCCTTTTACTTTTGCCTCTAATTCATTTAATGTTAAACCCATTTCTACATGGTTTTGTACAGGTTGTAACGCCTGTGCTTCTAAAGATCCTGCTCGCACATCCCAAAACATTCTACCATTTTGATAAAAGCGTAAGTTGATTAACGACATGGAGTTTCTACTTGTTTTCCCTCCGTTAAATCCGCTGCTTAAAGCTACATTATCATCAAAAGAAAGTTCTGGCTTATGACAGCTTGCACAACTAATGGTGTTGTTTTGACTTAAGTGCTTATCATAAAACAACACTCTTCCTAAGGTTGCCCCTTCATTGGTCAATCGGTTATTAGCAGGCGTATTGTCTGCAGCGGTTAATGCTGTAGCTACATGCGTTGGGTAAGTCACTAAATAGTTTAAAGGCGAGCTTGGTAAATTGAGCACTGTTGAAACCGTGTTTAAAGCCGAATTTTCTTTAGTGCAAAACTGAAATAAGCAAACGGTAAGGATGATTGCGATTAAAATTTTTAATTTTCTCATGTATACAATTAGCTTTAGGGTTGTTTAGTTTTTGTTTTAGTGCAAATGAACTCCCAATTTTTACATCAGGGTTTATTTTATTGCCTTTAAACCTAACCGATTAAAGCTAGTAATCCCCCTCATATTATTTTCAAATACTTTTGAGGATTAGAGAATGATGTTATATAACTAATTGATTAAAAAGCTTATCTAATGTTTGATCTAAATTCAAACTTAATCCTGGATGCACTTTTGAACATTGCAAAATGGTGCTTCTGGCAGCTGTGAGCCATCGAAAACGTGAGGGAACATCTAAATTGGCAATAGGAGATTTGCTATCAATACCTAAACAAATGTTTTCAAATGCTTTTATATTTATTTTTAATTCTTCGATGGATAAATCTTTTGTAAAGCAGTTGATTCTATCCGCATCCAAATGAAATTTAGCTTCAATAAAATTGGTTTTCTTGCAAAACAAGATCACCCCGATGTTCAGGAATTCTTCGCGTTCTACCTTTGGTACCACACGAACGACGGCGTATTCATACAAGTGAAACTCGGGCATCTTCTGCGGTTTTTACAAAGGTTAAAGAATTTTTGATTCTGGTTTTCAGGAATAAACTGTAGGCATTTCTATAATCCTGTGTTTTTGTGAAATGTTCGCCCATTAACCATTCATCAGGAATTAGGTTTACTATTTCATCTATAAATTGATCTGATAATAAACTTACTAATTGCGCATTCCATTTAGAAATTTCAGAAGCTTGTTTAAGTAACACATGATCTTTAATTAATAGGAAAGGAGATTTTGCATGTTCTTCCCAATTGCTCCATGAATGGTGAAAATATAATGCAGCACCATGATCTATCAGCCATAAATCTTTATGCCACATGAGCATGTTGGTATTTCGAACGGTACGGTCCATATTCATCAGTAATGCATCTAACCAAACGATTTTAGAAGCCAGTTCGGGATCCAAAGTTTTCACTGCTGGATCATAAGTAATAGAACCCGACAAATAGGTCAAAGCTAAATTTAAACCAGTACTAAATTTTAGGAGATCCTGAATTTCTTCATCGGCCTCTGTTCTGCCAAAAGCTTCATCTAAGTTGGCAAATACTAACTCTGGGACATTAAATCCTAATTGTCTGGCAATTTCGCCACCTAATAATTCGGCGATGAGGGCGTTAGGCCCTTGACCAGCACCTTTAAATTTAAGTACGTATAATTTCAGGTCGTCCGCTTCGGCAATAGCAGGAAGAGAACCTCCTTCTCTTAATGGAGTAATGTAGCGGGTTACTTTTACAGTTCTTAAATTCATAATTAAACATTCAAAAATGAAATATCGTTGTTTTGATTTATAAAAGCAATACTGATATGCTATAGAATTTTGCGTTAGGGATTGGAGCGGATACCGGCCTGTGAATAATGCCATCAGCCGTATGAGCGAAAAGCTTGTCCCGATAGCTATCGGGAAAACGCCCAAATAAAGAAACCGATAAAACTTGTGGCTTCATCGGTTTCATTTCATAGTTTTTATCTTTTTTTATTTGCCGATTTTCAATAATTCGATGTCAAAAATTAAAGTACTGTAAGGCGGAATATCCTGACCAGCGCCTCTTTCACCATACCCAAGTTGGTAAGGAACATAAAAACGATATTTTGAGCCAACAGACATCAATTGCACCCCTTCTGTCCAGCCAGCGATAACGCTGTTTAATGCTAATGTTAGAGGCTCGTTCCTATCATAGGAACTATCAAATTGTTTTCCGTCAATTAAAGTACCTTTATAATTTACAGTTACTTCATCAGTAGCTGTTGGTTTTGGTCCAGTACCTTCGGTAATTACCTCATATTGCAAACCGCTTGGTAGAGCGACTACTTTTAGATTCTTTTTATTCTCTTCTAAAAAATTCTTTCCTACAGATTCTACCAATTCAAATTTAGAATTCCTGGTTTTTTGTAAAAAGTTACTGATTGCTGGGCCGCATTCCGCATCCGAAATTAGGAATGTCTTGCTGTTAAATACTTGATCCATGGCTTTGGTCAGCAAGGCATAGTTTAAGGTTGTTACTCCATCTGATTTTAATCCTTGAGCTATTTTTAACCCGAAGGCATAACTGGCAGAATCTAACGCAGTCATAGAAACTGGCGATGGAGCAGGTGTAGGTTTGGCTTTATTTTTTGAAGCTTGCGCTGAAGCCACCAAAGTTGCGGCAACAATTGTTATAGTTAAAATGGTCTTTTTAATCATGATTTTAAATAAATTGCGGTGAAGATAAAAATAAGAAACGAAATAGCTAAGTAAATATGATTGATCAATGTTTTTTAATGATTACTAATAAAATTAGTAGGTAATTTATGTAGATTTGAGCAATGAAAGAACAGTATGC
>JACMNZ010000591.1 GCA_014378285.1 Pseudopedobacter sp. | reverse complement strand
TTCTAGGTATTTCATTTTTGCGTGAGGGATAGAAGCGGAATCCTTTTTTTGCTCTTGGCCATTAAACAAATTGCAAAAAAAGATATAGCGGATAGCCCGGTGCTTTTTCAGCACACGCCATTATCATTTCATTTATCAAGCACTAAAATCATATAGATTAAAAAATCTTGCCAAAAAAAAGGTGGGTCTTAAGTAGACCCACCTTTTAAAATTTAAATGAGATATTATTTTCCAGGATTAATATCTATAATTACAGTTCTATTATAAAAACGTTCTTCGGTTAAATTGTTGTCGAAAGGAGCATTATTTAAATTCTCGCCATAACCTATTGTTTCAAATTTAACATTATTTTTACCGCTACTTTTTAAGGCATTGTTCAACAATCTTTGTGTCTCCATTGCTCTATTTCTTGATAATGTATAGTTATAATCTTCACTACCCACAATATCTGTATGGCCATGAATAGTCACACTTGAACCGTCAGTAATTAAAGGGGCTACAGTGTTCTTCAAGAAGTTTTCATAAGATGCGATTGTTTTTGTTTTATCGAAGTCAAATAAAATACTATAACGAAAACCTTTTTCAATCAAATCATCTTGACGAGTAAGACTTACTGCACTTTCTTTTTTTACAGTTTCACCATTATTAGTAATTCCTGTCATTACTACTTTGTAATCACCAGAAGGATTATTTCCCAAAATAGTTTTGCCGGAAACACTTTCCTGATTTCTAGTGTAAGGACCATAATTTTGAACCATTCCTTTATTGTCAGTTACAGCAACAGACCAAGTTTTAAAAATTTCCTCTGCACCATCAGCATTAAATATTACGTAGCTATCTAATGGATCTGTTTGAGTTGCAGAAATTTGAATTGGCTTCATCATGTCACCGCCAACTTCTAAAAGTAATTCTGGAGATGCGCTTACAATATCAACTCTTCTATCTCCAGCTCTTAATAAAGTAAGTTCTTTACTTGCGCCTATTTGTTCAGAAGGTACTAAAGGTTTAGTACGTCCTTTAGTGGTTATTCTTGATTCTTCAATACCGTAATTAGTCACTAAATATTGTTTGATATTTTCTGCAAATATTTTGCCTTCTGCTGGTCCATTTGATGAAGCACCACTTAAAGAAATATTAGAAGAAGGATTTGACCTTAAACGATCTCCGATAATGTTTAAAATATTATGGTAAACGTTGATTTGTCTGGCAGAACGACCATTCATATTTTCTGTTTCTTCCTTCTCAAGTTGTTCTTCTTTAAAACTACCGGCTTGGGCTGCATTTAATGAAATATATCTTGTTGGTATTTCTGTGGAACCTTGATCAAAGAATACATAATTTAATAAAGGTAAAGTTTCGCTAACTTGACGTTTCTGTGCAATCACTTTTGGTGCTCTTACAGAAAACATCACCTCACGATTGGGAACTGCCGCCATATTATTATCAGGCAAAGCTGGTGATGTTCTTGCTTTACCAAATTTCAAAGAAACACCAGCCCTAACAGTTGTTAACGACATACTTTCAATTGTGCGGGGATCTTGTCCGAAATAAGGATGAAAAGAGATAAATGGAGAAAGTATAACTGCGGTCTTACTTTCGGCAGAAGATATCAAATAATCATAACCTGCTCCGGCTTGTCCAGAAAATATGGTTTTATTTATTGCGCTAAAATCGCCAGTTCTATTTTCCTGCTTCAATTGTGTGTATTTATATTCTTTATCTAGATTAAAAGCTACTCTAGGACCTACAAAAAAGTAAAAGTTTGATTTACCTGCATTTATCCGTAAACTCGGTTCTATACTTATATAAGATAAATTGGTTTTTAATGTTGCTGGGCAGTTGCATGGAGCAATTACGTCATCAAATTTGGCACCTCTGCCGTCAAAACCTACATTCAGCATTCCGCCAAATATTTTTCCAGGATTATACTCTAAAAGTAAACCTCCAAATGGTTTTACACCAGTTCCTTTATGAAAGGCTGTAGGTACAAAATAACTATTATCTAATCTTTGGGTTGTACCCGTTAGGTAATTTAAATTACCAGCTCCAGTTACGCCGAACATCCAATTCTGTGCCTTGACGGTGCTGAATGTAACCGCCATCATAAAGATAAAGATGGAGGTTGTTTTTAGGATTTTATTGATGGGTGACATGTTTTTTATTTTTTTAAATGATTTAATTAAAGAGTTGAAGAAATCCTTAGCCGTTTGGCTAAGGATTTAATTTGTTATTGAGGTTGTATAACTGTACTAGCGTTTAAAGTAACCGCTGTTTGTGCAAGTAACCTTCCAGTAACCTTAGCTCCAGTGTTTAAAGAGATTAGTGTTTTACTTAGGATAATCCCACTAAAATC
>JACMNZ010000590.1 GCA_014378285.1 Pseudopedobacter sp. | reverse complement strand
TTGATTTTGCTAAAACATTTATTGGTAAACCTTATGTATATGGTTCTAAAGACCCGGTTAAGGGTTTTGATAATTCGGGATTTGTAAATTATGTGTTCGAGAATTTTAAAATTGCTACACCCAGATATAGTGCCGCTTACATCGCCATAGGTAACAAGATGGCGTTAGCCGATGCTGCAGAAGGTGACATTATTTTATTTTCTAAAAACGATAGTGTTAAAACAGTGGTGAATAGTTTAGGAATTATTATTTCTGGCAAAGGGCAACCCATCGAATTTATCCATTCCACTTCTGGTAAAGTTAAAGGCGTAACCCTTACAAAATTAAACAGCTACTATCAAAAAAGATTAATCGCTATTAGGCGAGTAATCAATTAATTTAAAATTTTTACCTTTAATAATTCCTATAACATTGTATCCTTAATATTTTTTTATGAAAAAAATCATTATTTATAGTTTATTGCTTTTATCAACTCCAATTTTCGCTCAAAAAAGCCTGACTCCAGAAATGCTTTGGAAATTAAGTAGAGTTAGCGGCGAAAGGCTATCGGCTGATAAAAAATCAGTGATTTACGGAGTTTCTAATTTTAATTTAGCGAGCAATAAATCTGAAAGAAATTTATATTCTATTCCACTTTCAGGCGGTTCTTCAAAACAGATTAGCAATTCTTTAGGCGGCGAATCTGTTTTAAGAGTTGATGAAAAAACAGGAAAAATCACCTATTCTTACAAAGGTCAGCTTTGGGAAATGAATGCCGATGGCAGCGGTGCAAAACAAATGACAAATTATGACGGAGGTTTAGACAACGTGAGCATATCGCCTAATGGCAAATACATTTTATACACTAAAGATGTTGCTATCGTAAAAAATATAGCGAGCGATAAATATAAAGATTTGCCTAAAGCCGATGCTTATGTTTATGAGGATTTAAATTATCGCCATTGGGATACTTGGGAAGACGGAAAGTTCTCTCACGTATTTTTTGCCAATTATGATAATGGAAAAATAGGTTCAGAAACGGATATTATGAAAAACGAACCTTATGATTGTCCGCAAAAACCATCAGGTGGTATAGAAGATATAATTTGGTCGCCAGATAGTAAAACAATTCTTTACGTTACCAAGAAGAAATATGGTAAAGATTACGCCCAAAGTACCAATACAGATATATATCGTTACGAGATTAATCATCAGCTTACCGTTAACTTAACCGGTGGAATGTTGGGCTATGATACCCAACCAGCATTTAATAAAGATGGTTCTCGTTTAGCTTGGACAAGTATGGCAGAAGATGGTTATGAAACGGATAAGAACGACATCATGATTTATGATTATAAACTAAATCAATGCTATAACTTAACCAAAGATTGGGACGAAACCGTTGGCAGTTTTGTTTGGAGCGAAGACAATTCTAAAATCTATTTTTTAGCCGTTAAAGACGGAACCGAGCAAATTTTCGAGATTAATCTAGGTAAAGATTTAATGCAAACTACTGGTAAAAACATTAAGATGCTTACC
>JACMNZ010000137.1 GCA_014378285.1 Pseudopedobacter sp. | reverse complement strand
TAAGCCCTCTAAAGATTTCAAAATATCTTTGGTAAAAGATTTTGGTCCACAAACATAAAATGGTTGATTAAAATTAGAAATATGCTTTTTTAAATATTCTTTATCAATTCTTCCTTGAGGTAATTCTCCACCTTTTTGCTCTGTTATAACATTCATAAATTTACCTCCTAAAAGGCTTTTTAATTCTTCGAAACAAATAACCTCATCTTCAAATTTATTAGAAAAAATCAATTGATTATTTCCCAACTGTCCTTTTTGATTAAGGTCTCTTAAGATGGAAATAAACGGAGTAATACCTGCACCACCTGCAATAAAAACACCTTCTCCTTTATATTCGATAGCTCCCCAAGCATCGCTAATCTCAAATTCATCCCCTACACCAACTGTGGCAATTCTTTTGGTAACACCTTCATGATTTGGATAAGTTTTAATGATAAATTCCAAATAATTGTCTTTTGGTAATGATGTGAAGGTAAACGGACGATCTTCATTGTCCCATTTTTCATATTGTAATTTTAAATCTGTTGCTTGTCCGGGATTAAATTTATAACCTAACGGCTTATTAGTTTTAATCTTAAAGACCTTGTCTACCATTGGTGTTATTTCTTCTATTGTTAATCTATAATTTGCCATAATGTTATTTTGTTAAATAAAAAGCAAAAACCTTACCGTATTTATTAGGGTTGTTTTTATTTTGATAAAATGTTTCCTATTTCAAAAACAAGTAATTTTTGATTTTGCAAAGGGTTGCGTAAATTTTAAACGCAATAAATTAGATTAGTCTCTATTTTTTACTCAACTTAACCATCCCAATCATTTAATTTAATATTTAAAAAAATGAGTTCAGATAATATATTTAGCCTTGCCAATAAAGTAATTGTTGTAACTGGTGGCACAGGGATTTTAGGTGCTTCTTTTGTTAAAGCTTTGGCTTTAGCAGGCGCAAAAGTTGCAATTTTAGGGAGAAATGTCGCTGTCGCAAATGAAAGAGCTAAAGAAATAAATGATAATGGTGGTGAAGCATTAGCAGTTGTTGCTGATGTTTTGGACGAAAATTCTTTGATCGAGGCTAAAAACCAAATATTAGATAAATATAAGAAGATTGATGGTTTGGTAAACGGAGCAGGGGGTAATATGCCGGGTGCTGTTGTTGATCCGGCGGCATCTGTTTTTGATTTAGATATGGATAGTTTAAACAAAGTGATGAACCTTAATTTGTTTGGCACCATATTACCAACCCAGGTTTTTGGTCAAGAAATAGTTAATAATGGTAGTGGAAGTATCGTAAATATTTCTTCTATGGCTTCGCAAAGAGCCATAACAAAGGTTTTGGGTTACAGCTTAGCTAAAAGTGCCATTGATGGCTACACCAAATGGTTTTCTACAGAATTAGCCAATAGGTATGGTGATAAAATTAGGATGAATGCCATTGCTCCAGGTTTTTTCTTAACAGAACAAAATCGCGATTTATTAACCAATCCAGATGGTACATATAAAGAAAGAGGGAACTTAGTAATTAAACAAACGCCATTTAAACGTTTTGGCACAGCCGATGAATTGGAAGGCGCATTAGTTTGGTTATTGAGCGATGCTTCTAAATTTGTAACCGGAAGCATTATCAATGTGGATGGTGGTTTCTCTACTTTTTCTGGCGTTTAATTCAACATTATAATGAGTAATTTTAAAATGATACCAACTATGCGTTGGTATGGGCCTAATGATCCAGTAAGATTGAGTGATATCAAACAGGCTGGATGTATAGGTGTAGTTACCGCTTTGCACCATATTTCTAATGGAGAGGTTTGGACGATTGAAGAAATTGAAAAACGAAAAAAAATTGTTGAAGATGCAGGTCTAGTTTGGAACGTAGTAGAAAGTGTGCCGGTTTCTGAAGCGATCAAAACCAAAACAGGCGATTATCAAAAGCATTATGAAAATTATAGACAGAGCATAAAAAACTTGGCATCTTGTGGCATTTTCACCGTGACTTATAATTTCATGCCTGTTTTAGATTGGACACGTACTGATTTAAATTTTGAGGTTGAAGATGGCTCTAAAGCGTTAAAATTTGAAAAAGCCGCCTTTATAGCTTTCGATTTATATATCCTAAAAAGAAAAGGAGCAGAAGCAGATTATTCTGAAGATGAAATTGCTAGGGCAAAAGCTCGTTTTAAAATGATGAGTGATGATAATAAAAAACTATTAGAAAGAAATATAATAGCTGGTTTACCTGGGAGTGAAGAAAGTTTTACCGTTCAAAAATTTCAAGAAGCTTTAAATCCTTATGCAAATATCGATGCAAACCAACTTCGTGAAAACTTAGTAGATTTTTTAAAGCAGGTTATCCCAACGGCAGAAGAAAATAAAGTGAATATGGTTATCCATCCAGACGATCCACCATATCCTATTTTAGGTTTGCCGAGGGTGGTGAGCACTTCCGATGATATCAAATATTTAATAACTCAAGTTCCTTCCTTACATAACGGTTTGTGTTTTTGCACAGGTTCTTTTGGGGTAAGGGTAGATAATAATTTACCAGAAATGGTTAGGGCTTTCGCCGATAGGATCAACTTTTTACATTTAAGAAGTACCAAGAGAAACGAATTTGGTGATTTTTATGAGGATAACCATTTAGAAGGCGATGTTGATATGTTTGCGGTAGTAAAGGAAGTAGTTAAAATAATGCAAAACCGTAAAATTGAAATCCCGATGAGACCTGATCATGGTCATCAAATGTTAGATGATTTAGATAAGAAAACTAACCCCGGATATTCTGGTATCGGGAGATTAAGAGGACTTGCAGAACTTAGAGGTTTAGAATTAGGAATTCTAAGATCATTATAAAACCTCATTTAATACGCCCGCTATCCAATCGATTGCATAATGTGCTGTTTTTTTTATTGATTTTTTAACAAATTATTTTTAAAAATTTAATTAATTGATAATCAGTTAACTAAATTATATTTTTTATATACCTTATTGTATTTTATACACTTATTTATAAAAAGTGATTTTGTAATTTGAATGTAACCTCTTAAATTGCATCCCAAACGAAATAAATTAAGATTTATAATTGCTCCGAAGTAATTTAAATCTGCACCTTAACCACTTATAAATAAATGAAGACAGAATCACTTTCGGTTGCGGATATTGTAGTATTCCTTACCTATTTCATCATTGTTGCAGGCTATGGCTTTTGGATTTATCGTAAAAAAAAGAGTTTAAAGAGCGATTCAAAGGATTATTTCTTGGCAGAAGGATCTTTAACTTGGTGGGCAATTGGAGCCTCATTAATTGCTTCAAATATTTCTGCAGAACAATTTATTGGGATGAGCGGTTCTGGTTTTCAATTAGGATTAGCCATTGCAACTTATGAGTGGATGGCGGCTATCACATTAATCATTGTAGCCGTATTCTTTATCCCAGTTTACCTCAAGAACAAAATTTTTACCATGCCGCAGTTCCTGAGTCAACGCTATAATGAAACGGTAGCGATGATTATGGCCGTATTCTGGTTGCTTTTATATGTAATTGTAAACCTAACTTCTATACTTTTCTTAGGCGCCATTGCAGTAAGTAGTATCTCTGGTATCAACTTTACGGTTTGTATGTTGGGGATGGCAGTTTTTGCTATTATCATTACCTTAGGAGGAATGAAAGTTATTGGATATACAGACGTTATCCAAGTATTCTTTTTAATTTTAGGAGGTTTAGCCACTACTTATTTAGCCTTAAACTTAGTTGCTGAGCATTACGGGCAATCAGGTGTGATGGCAGGCTTTAACCAACTAACATCGCAAGCCGGCGACCATTTCCACATGATATTTGATAAGACAAACGAAAATTATATCGAGCTTCCAGGTTTAACCGTATTGATTGGTGGTATGTGGATAGTGAACTTAAATTATTGGGGATGTAATCAATATATTACCCAAAGAGCTTTAGGTGCTGATTTAAAAACTGCAAGAGGAGGTATTTTATTTGCTGCTTTCTTAAAATTATTAATGCCTGTTATAGTAGTTTTACCTGGTATTGCTGCTTATTTATTATACAAGCAAGAAGTATTTAGTTCAGAAATGTTGGTGGACGGAAAAGTTCAGGCAGATAGAGCTTACCCAGTTTTATTAAATCTGCTTCCTAGTGGTTTAAAAGGTTTATCATTTGCGGCTTTAACAGCGGCGGTTGTTGCTTCTTTAGCCGGTAAAGCAAATAGTATTGCAACCATTTTCACTCTGGATGTTTACCGTAAGGTTTTCAACAAGAACGCTACAGAAAAGAGTTTGGTAGTTACCGGTAAAATCACGGTGGTTGTGGCGATGCTTTTAGCGGTTCTAATATCCCCATTCTTGGGAATAGAAAAAGGTGGGTTTAAATTTATCCAGGAATATACTGGTTTTGTTTCTCCGGGTATTTTTGCCATGTTCATTTTAGGCTTTTTCTGGAAACGTACAACATCTTCAGCAGCTTTGTTTGCAACAATTGGAGGTTTTATACTTTCTATAATACTTAAATTTTTACCAGGATGGATGGATCTTTCTTTTCTTTATTCAACCGGTTTTGCGGTTCCTATAAATGGAGTTTATGAGATTCCGTTCTTAGACAGGATGGGATTTGTATTCTTATTCTCTATTATCGGAATGATATTGATTAGTAGATTAGAATATAAAAACAGTGTTAATCCCAAAGGGCTAGAGGTAGATGCTAGTATGTTTAAGCCCTCTGCTGGTTTTACCGTAGGTGCAGTCTTAATCATAGGTGTTTTAGTAGCACTTTATACAGTATTCTGGTAGGTAGTAATTGTCGAAAAACAAAAAAGCTAGTTTAACGTAAGTTAGACTAGCTTTTTTGTTTTGGTATCTTTTTGTGGATTATCAGATGTTTATTAAAGCGATTTTAATTTATACCTGAGTTTTGTTATTTAAGACTAATTTTTTGGGCGTTTTAACACGCTATCCACTATATCTTTTTTTGCTATTTGGATAATGGTAAGAAGCAAAAAAAGGATATCGTTTCTATCGTTAACGCATTAAATTAATCTATAAACAATACCAATTATTATAAAATACAAGTTTAATAAGAATTTAGTTTTTAACGGTTTTTATATGAAAAGTAGCGGATTTTTCTGATGCGAAATGCAAATGTCCCTGGCTTTAGGTGTTGGCTTTTACGTAATATTTTTTCCGTAACCAAAAGGAAACTCGAACTAATAAAATCAATGCAGGAACTTCAACTAGTGGACCAATAACTCCCGCAAATGCTTGTCCTGAATTTAGCCCAAAAACTGCAATTGCAACAGCAATCGCCAATTCAAAATTATTTCCTGCCGCCGTAAAAGCGACTGCTGCCGTTTTATCATATTCTGCTCCTGTTGCTTTCGTAAAAAAAAATCCAATGATAAACATCAATGTGAAATAGATAAGTAAAGGAACTGCAATAATTAGAACGTCCAACGGGATTTTAACAATTAATTCTCCTTTTAGCGAGAACATCACCAAAATTGTAAATAAAAGTGCAATCAATGTGATTGGTGAAATTGTTGGAATAAATTTGTTTGTGTACCAATCTTCGCCTTTTAATTTTACTAAAATTAATCTGCTTAATATTCCCATTATAAACGGAATGCCCAAATAAATCGCTACACTTTCTGCAATCGTTCCGATTGATATATCAACGATGGCACTTTCAAAACCGAAATAAGGTGGAAGCACAGTTATAAAAATCCAAGCATAAAAACTGTATGCAAAAACTTGAAAAATACTATTTAAAGCCACCAAACCCGCTCCATATTCGCTACTTCCTTCGGCAAGGTCATTCCAAACCAAAACCATTGCAATACAACGAGCCAAACCAATTAAAATTAGTCCGACCATATATTCTGGGTAATCCCGTAAAAACGTGATCGCCAAAAAGAACATTAAAACTGGACCAATTATCCAATTGAGGATTAATGAAATAGAAAGGATTTTTGTGTTTCTGAAAACTTTTGGCAAAAGAGAATAATTGACTTTTGCCAAAGGTGGATACATCATTAATATCAAACCAATTGCAATGGGAATATTTGTAGTTCCGCTATTAAATGAATTTATGACGTTAGGAAATGTTGGAATAAAATATCCAAGTCCCACGCCAATTACCATCGCAACAAAAATCCAAAGCGTTAGATTTCTATCGATAAAACTTAATTTTTTTGATGCCATTCTTAAGAGTTGATTTGAGAGAAAACATAAAATAGTTCAGTTGCGATTTGCATACTTCTTTCGTTATATTTTTCAGCTTGTTGTGGTGTGTTATCAAATGCTTTTGGGTCTTCAAAGGTTATCGGAATACGTTTTTCTGCACCTGCAATAAAAGGACAACCTCCATCAGCTTGAGAGCAAGTCATAATGGCTGCAAATTCAGATTTTGGGTTAAAATCATTATCTAACTTTTTAGAAAATCCTATGATTGGATGCTCGTTATCCGAATATTTAATACTGTAAATAGGATTATTGCTTTCAGAAATTGTTTTGATTTCAAAACCTGAATTTTGTAAAGTTTCGGCAACCATTGGGAAAAGTGCGGTACTTTCTGTACCACCTGAATAACAAAACACTTTTTTAATATTGAAATGGTAGGCTAAAGTTTGTGCCCAAATTTGTGATAAATGACTTCTTCTTGAATTATGGGTACAGATAAAATTGATTCTAATTTCTTGATGATTTGAAACTTTTGACTGAATATAATCTGTTAGCGGTTGTAAAACTACTTTGCGTTCATCTGAAATAGTTTCAGGCTTTAAAATCGCAATTAAATTTTCTATTTTTTGAAACAGAGTTGATTGCGTTGTTATCATTTTCTTTAGATTTATTTTTTAGCAACAATTTCCATTTGGCGAACAACAAGATTCGTTATTTAATGCAGACAGTTTCATTTTTGGCTTTTCTACAGGAATTCCGCATTGGTCTTTTGCCAAGCAATCAGTTTGTTTATTGGTCAATAAGAAATGTTTTCCGTCAAAATCAAGCCCAAATTTCCCAATGGTTTCTGCTTGATATTCTACTTCTATTTCTAAATCCTCTATGCCTAAAACCTTCTCTGAAAGTTCAATGATATTCAATAATTTTTCTGGGTGCAATCTGTGGTCATAGTCGTTCGCGTTCCAAAGTTGAAAGTTTGCAACTTCTTCTTTGCGAACAGTTCCACCACAATCAATAAAATGCTTTGTAATTTTCCCAACCTCTGTAACGTGAAAGTGATTTGGGACTAGTTCTCCATTTGGCAATTGAAAGGAAATATTTTCCAATTGGTTTAGTTTGTTTTTTACTTCTGATAGGTTCATTTTTTATTTGTTTATTGCGATAATAAGATTAATAGATTCAAATTTTTTTAACAGCAATTTTCTATTTTAGAAATATCTTGATTTAGAAATCGCAGCATTGTTTCTTTCATTTTAGTCCAATTTTCTGTGTTGATACAATAGCAAACGCTTGTTCCTTCCACGTTTCCTTTAATCAAGCCTAAATATTTCAGTTCCTTTAAATGCTGTGATATTGTGGGTTGGGCAAGTCCTATTTCGCTTACCA
The DNA here is from genome assembly GCA_014378285.1 of Pseudopedobacter sp. Classification (GTDB taxonomy): domain Bacteria; phylum Bacteroidota; class Bacteroidia; order Sphingobacteriales; family Sphingobacteriaceae; genus Pseudopedobacter. Next base: position 965 of record JACMNZ010000137.1, on the reverse strand, counting down.
AATCGCCACAAATACAAGAGTTTATTTTAAACAAGTGTTGTAAAATGGAAACTCTTGCAGGATGCCCAAAGACTTTAGCGAACAAAGAAATTTCGTTTTGTTCGTCAGTAAACATTTCGGTTTTAGCTAATCCCATTTTTTTCTTTTATTTATTAATTGCAATGTTATGATTAATATTGCAATTGTCAAAGTTATTTTAAATCGTTGGCGATTGATTCTGTTTTATTACCATAAATTAATTACAGATAAAAACTAAAAATCCTAAAGAAATAAAACCCTAAATAAAGTAGTTTGATTTTGCTCAATATTTGAATACTTTTTCTTAAACCGCAATTTTCCAAATCTATGGTTACCTATTGCCCTTTTATCTTCACAATTTATTTTTTCTATTTGATAGAAAATGATTTTTTTTGTAAACCAATGAAAAAAACAACAAAAATATCTTCTCAAGTTACACCACCATAGCGGTTACTTTTTTGTTTTCCCCCAGAAACTAATCTTATTGGATTCTTTTTTTTGTACCCGAATTTTTAGATTTTGGTTCATCTCATTATTTCAAGAATTTATTTAAAATTATTATGCAAAAAATTATCAATTTGTTTGATTTCAAACAAAAAGTAGACTATAAAACCGAAATATTATCATGTATTACCGTAGCTTTAGCTTTAATTCTCGAAGCAGTTGCATTTGCTTAATCGCTAGAATTTCTTCTTTAGTTGGTTTGTATGCAGCTTTTATGATTGGTTTGGTTACTTCTATTTTAGGCGGAAGACCTGGGATGATTTTTGGAGCAACTGGTGCAATTGCAGTAGTTATTGTTGTACTAGCTAATAGTTATGGTGTAGAATATGTTTTTGCAACTCTTATTCTTGCGGGTCTTATCCAAATGTTAGCTGGATTTTTAAAATTAGGGAAACTCATTCGATTAGTTCCTCATCCTGTAATTTTTGGGTTTGTAAACGGTT
>JACMNZ010000589.1 GCA_014378285.1 Pseudopedobacter sp. | reverse complement strand
TGGCAGGGTGCATTATATGAGTAAAGCTGATATTAAAGAATTGTCTGATGAAGGCAATACCATTGGTAGCCACACCTATGATCACCAAAACGTTAAGAAATTAGTTGGGGATGATTGGATTAAACAAATTGATAAACCAACCAAAGTCTTGGTAGATATAACAGGTAAAAAAATTGACCATTTTGCTTATCCGTTTGGATTATGGAACAAAGAAGCCATACCTGAATTAAAGAAAAGAGGTTTTAAAGATGCTTATATTTTAGCCGAGAAACGAGATGATAAAGATCCTTTATTTACCATCAGAAGGATTATTGCGAGTGGTTATTGGAGCGCTAATACTTTACATAATAGTATGGTGAATAGTTTTGGTGAAAAGAGGAATTAATATTGTTTTATATTTAAAAAAACCAGATTATTTTAAAAAATAATCTGGTTTTTTTTGCTCTTTATTTTTTACGGGTGAATTTCTTTATGGAATTTTAACACTCATTAATTGAGTGGTATGTGCACTAAAATACCCCAAAGCACCATTATCAAAATTAGATAGTGGATTTGATGGTGCCGTTGGTGGTCCGCCGTTACCACTAATTTGAGTAATGGCAAAAAAGTATCTGTAGGTATTATATTCTATACATTGAAAATCTACCTTTACAATATCTCCTGTTTTTAAATCAGGATTGGATGTAAATAAGGTGTTTGTTACTGTTTTTCCGTCATTAAATCTATCTTCATCTACATAATAAGGGTTTATTAGCGTATCATTTAATGTAATTACATAATTATATTGATTTTTAACGTTGGCAGGATCCTTAAAATTGACTTGTACAAATTTGTTCTTTCTGCTAAAAAAGGATAACTCGGTTACAGTTAAAGAATCTAAAACCACAACTTGAGGCATAATAGAAGTTGCAGAATAGGTTTTTCCACTTATAGTAACTTGTACTGTATATTTAATTCCTGGCTTACCGATAAAAACCCCAGATTTATAAACTCCTGGAGAAAGCTGAGTGAAATTATAAGTGCCACCTCCATCTTCTTTAATAATTACGGTAGCACCAGACAAAGGCTCTATAATATTACTATCAGTAAATTTTTTGGTTTTTGAGATTTTTACAATTTGGAAGTTTTGGTTATTTACCACATTTGCCTCTATAACTATTTTAGGTTCTGCGTTATCTAAATTTAAGTCTATCACATCTTCGCAAGCAGAAAAAGCCAAGATTATGAATGCTGATAAACAATATATGATGTTTTTCATGCTTTAAAATTTAAAATTCCAGGTAACAGATGGGATAATACCAAATAGTGAAGTTTTAACAGCCTGCGTTTTATTTGCGTTATCCGGATCTTGTCTAAAATCTATAGAAAAAGGATTCTTACGATTATAAACGTTGTAAACACCAAAAGACCAACTAGATTGATACTTTCTATCAGGTTTAATCTTAGGTTCTAAAGTTGCAGAAAAATCCAAACGGTTATAAGCTGGAGTCCTATCAGAATTTTT
>JACMNZ010000588.1 GCA_014378285.1 Pseudopedobacter sp. | reverse complement strand
TTAGCTGCGATTTGAAGATTCTCAAATCTCCTATCTCACTACTCAAATCTAAACACATGGCTGAAGAAGTAAATTATAGTGAAGACAGCATCCGGTCGTTAGATTGGAAAGAACATATTAGGCTAAGACCTGGAATGTATATCGGGAAATTAGGAGATGGTTCTGCTTATGATGACGGCGTTTATGTGCTCCTGAAAGAAATCATGGATAACTCTATTGATGAGTTTGTAATGGGTGCGGGGAGAACAATTGATATTATTGTGAGTGATCATAAAGTTTCCATCCGTGATTATGGTCGTGGTATTCCTTTAGGAAAAGTTATCGATTGTGTTTCTAAGATTAATACTGGAGGCAAGTATGATTCTAAAGCTTTCCAAAAATCGGTAGGTTTAAATGGTGTAGGTACAAAAGCGGTTAACGCCCTTTCGGGGAGTTTTACAGTACAATCTTACCGTGATGGAAAAACCAAAAAAGCTGAGTTTGAGCAAGGAGAATTAATAAAGGATAATAAGGAGATAGAAACCACACAGCGTAATGGAACGGCGGTAGTTTTTATTCCGGATGAAAGTATTTTTAGAAATTACAGATACATCCCGGAATTTATTGAGAACATGATCTGGAATTATGTTTTTTTAAATGCCGGTTTAACTATCAATTTTAACGGGCAAAAGTTTTTTTCTGAAAGAGGTTTATATGATTTATTAGCCAGAAACACCGATGCCGAAGCTAACCGATATCCAATTATCCATTTAAAGGGAGAAGATATTGAAATTGCCATGACACATGGGCAACAATACGGAGAGGAATATTATTCTTTTGTAAATGGACAGCATACTACCCAAGGAGGTACACATCAACAAGCTTTTAGAGAAGCCTTTGTTAAAACGGTTAGAGAATTTTATAAAAAAGAATATGATTCTTCTGATATTAGAGCATCGGTTGTAGCGGCCATTTCGATTAGGGTACAAGAGCCCGTTTTTGAATCGCAAACTAAAACCAAATTAGGTTCATTAAACATTGGGCCAGATGGGCCAACTGTAAAGACTTTTATTAATGATTTTATTAAAAAAGAGTTAGATAATTACCTACATCAAAATCCACAAACCGCCGATGCTTTATTAAAACGCATTTTACAATCAGAAAGGGAGCGAAAAGATATTGCTGGGATTAAAAAGTTGGCAAATGATAGGGCAAAAAAAGCAAGTTTACACAACCGTAAGCTACGTGATTGCAAGTGGCATTTAGATGACGAAAAGCTGAGTGAAGAAGAACGTAAAAGAACAACTTTATTTATTACAGAGGGAGATTCTGCTTCCGGATCTATCACCAAAGCCCGTGAGGTAAGAACACAAGCAGTTTTTTCATTAAAAGGAAAACCTTTAAATGCTTACGGCTTAACCAAAAAAGTGGTTTATGAAAACGAGGAATTCAATTTATTGCAACATGCTTTAAATATTGAGGATGGACTAGAAGGGCTTCGATATAATAATATTGTGGTTGCCACCGATGCCGATGTTGATGGTATGCATATTCGCTTATTACTAATGACTTTTTTTCTTCAATTTTTCCCTGATTTGGTTAAAACAGGTCATGTTTTTATTTTACAAACTCCATTATTTAGGGTTAGAAATAAAAAGGAAACTATCTATTGCTATAGCGATGAAGAACGAGTTTTAGCAATAGATAAACTCGGCGGAAAGCCAGAAATAACACGATTTAAAGGTTTAGGAGAAATATCTCCAGATGAATTTGAGAATTTTATTGGAGAGGATATTCGTTTGGACCCGGTGATATTACAGGCAGAAACAAAAATCAAAAGCCTGTTAGAATATTACATGGGTAAAAATACCATGGATAGACAGCAACATATTGTGCAAAATTTAAGAGTTGAAAAAGGTGATGCTGAAATTATTGCAGATGCAAAACTAGCTGCAGAAGAAAGGGAAGCTTTAACCAATTCAGCGGCATAATAAGTTTAGGGATTTAAACATTATTAAATAACTCATCATTGATAAAAAAGGAAATTAATATTGCTTTTGAGGACTTTGAAAACTTAAAAGAATTGGGCAAAGCCGATAAAGAATTATGCTTAGAAGCCGTAAAAGCACTAGAAAATTCTCATTCTCCATATTCTAAATTTAAGGT
>JACMNZ010000012.1 GCA_014378285.1 Pseudopedobacter sp. | reverse complement strand
GATTACACCCTTAAATCCAGAAGAAACTTTTTCTTATGTTCCTTTAAGAATGATGAGAGCTGTAAGGTTTGCCTCTCAACTCGATTTTAAAATTTCTGAAAACGCTAAAAAAGCTATCCAGAAAAATAAAAACCGCATAAAAATTGTTTCTAAAGAACGCATTACTGACGAGCTGAATAAAATTATTCTTTCCAATATTCCGTCAATCGGGTTTAATTATTTGTTTGATACTGGCTTGCTAAAAGAGGTTTTCCCGCAAATGTGCGATTTGTACGGTGTAGAAATTATCAACGGAAAAGGACATAAAGATAATTTTTACCACACTTTAGAAGTTTTGGATAATATTTGCAAAACAACGGATGACCTTTGGTTACGATGGGCGGCAATTTTACATGATATTGCAAAACCTGCTACAAAAAGGTTTGAGAAAACCCACGGGTGGACATTTCATGGGCATGAAGATAAAGGAGCCAGAATGGTTCCAAAGATTTTTGCACAATTGAAACTTCCGTTAAACGAAAAAATGAAGTTGGTACAAAAACTGGTTTTGCTACATTTACGCCCAATTGTATTAGCACAAGATGTGGTTACAGATTCTGCAGTTAGGCGTTTACTTTTTGAAGCTGGAGAACATATTGATGCCCTCATGAAGCTTTGCAATGCAGATGTTACCACAAAAAACGAATACAAAAAGACAAAATATCGTTCAAATTTCGAGCTTGTTAAACAAAAAATAAAGGATGTTGAAGAGCGAGATCAATTAAGAAACTGGCAACCGCCAATAACTGGCGAGGATATTATGAAGGCTTTTGATTTAAAAGCTGGCAGAGAAATTGGGGTAATAAAAAATCAGATTAGGGAAGCCATTTTAGAAGGCGAAATTAAAAACGATAGAAAAGAAGCAATAGATTTGATGATAAATTTGGGTAAAAACTTAAATTTAGAGTTAGCAAATCATATTAATTAGTAATAAGATCAAAACAAAAATTATTTTTGCAAAATGGCAATTTATAGATTTAGGATAAGCTTTGAAGACTACGATGAAGTAGTGCGAGAGATTGACATCAAATCCAATCAAACTTTTAAGGATTTGCATGAATTCTTTTTGAAAAACGTAGGTTATGATCCAGAAAAAAGCTCTTCATTTTATGTGAGCAATGATCAGTGGATAAAAAACGAGGAGTTGGCCTATCTTCCTAATGCTAGGAAGGTAAACAACGCAATAGCTTTAATGGAAGATTCTAAATTTTCTAAATTTATAGATGATCCACATCAAAAATTTTATTACATCTACAATTTTGATAAACCTTACGAATTTCATGTCGAACTGATTAAGATTTTAGAAAATAATCCAGCTTTAACCCTTCCAAGTTTATTTAAAACAGTAGGTGAAGCGCCAAAAATTGTTCTTCCTAACTTTACACCAGAGGATATTATTGGTGATGAGGAAGATTTTATAGATGATAGCGAAGTTGAAATTGCCGATGAGGATGAATTAGAAGGCTTAAATACCGATACAGAAGGGAGTGATACCGAAGAGGAAGAAGAGGATAGTTTTGCGGATGAATTTTCTGATAATGAAAGTTTTGATGAAGATGTAGAGAGGTAGCATATCATTTTATTAAATAATTAATATTTGGGCGTTCGGGCGGGCTTTACACTATACTCCGTTTGTCCGCCCAAAAGCGGCCAATCCGGGGTGCCGTTTCAATCCCTAACGCAAATCTATTAACCCAATTTTGTGAGTCAACAAAAAACATTGATCATTATTGTTGGTCCAACGGCCATTGGGAAAACAGCTTTAGCAATAAAAGTTGCTCAACACTATCAAACAGAAATAATCTCAGCCGATTCTCGTCAGTTTTTTAAGGAGATGAGCATCGGCACTGCCAAACCAAATGCCGAAGAACTTGCCGCCGTACCACATCATTTTATTAATTCCCATTCTATACATCAAGAATTTAGTGTAGGTACTTTTGAAAAAGAAGCTTTAACTAAAATAGACAAATTATTTAAAGCTCATAACGTCTTAATAATGGTTGGGGGTTCTGGCCTTTACATCAATGCCATTTTATATGGTTTTGATGAAATCCCAAAAGCTGACGAAAATATTCGCGAACAACTAAATCTACAATTTCAAAAAGAAGGAATTGAAGTATTACAAAAACAACTTCAACAACTTGATCCTGTATATTATAAAGAAGTTGACATCAACAATCCACAAAGAATTATTAGGGCTTTAGAGGTTTGTTTAAGTACCGGAAAATCATTTTCATCTTTCCGTAATGCTCCAAAAAAAACTAGAGAATTCAATACCATTTTAATTGGCTTAGATAAAGAAAGAGAAACACTTTATGATAGAATAAATCATAGAGTAGATTTAATGATAGAAAATGGTTTACTGGAAGAAGTAGCATCTTTAAAAGCATATCAACATTTAAACGCTTTAAAAACCGTTAGTTATTCAGAATTATTCAACTACCTAAATGGAGATTGGACTTTAGAAAAAGCCATAGATAAAATCAAACAAAATACCCGCAACTTCGCCAAAAGGCAACTGACCTGGTTCAGAAAAAATAAGGATGTGGTTTGGTTTGAGGCATCAAACCCAAAAAAAATATTTGAATATGTAAAAACTAATCTTGTTGATTAGTTTTCCCAGAGAAGAAATTGAAGAATAACACAAAAAAGGATATAGAGCTAAATATCTGTATCATAGATAGTATTCTACCCGCATTAGTTCCAGGATGAATATCTCCATAACCTACCGTTGCACTTGTTATAAAAGAAAAGTAAACGGCTTCTATTGCACTTTCCATTTGCATATTTAGGTAATTACCTCCCATATAAATAGCTGCAAATGTTAACCCCGACTCAAAATAATTTAAAACTAGCAACAATAGGGTCCTAATATTGGCCCCTGTTATATGTTGAACTTCTAAAAATATCTTTGAAAATAAATAGATATATGTTTCTAAAAGCAAATAAACAGCTAATCCTATAATGAAAGAATTATTGTACCAACCGAAGCAAAGAATTAAAACAGGAAAAATTATCTTGAGAACTACATAAAGTTCAACAATTAATTTTCTGTTTAAGGTACCTTTTGATTTGAAAATTTCATCAATTAAAACGCCAGGAAAAAAAAGAAGAACAGTTACAATAAATAATCTAAAAATCCGGAGAATTCCATAATCGTTATACTTATCACTATCCCAAACCTCTGCAATTTTATTCAATTGCAACTGATAACCACCAATGGGGCTTTCCTCAAAAACTTTTTTTCCCTTTAAAATTTTCCTCACCCGTTACTAGATTATCCCATTAAGCTTGGGCTGTTGGGCCTCCAAAGTTGAAAGGCATTCCACCTTGATCGTTTCCGCCAACTTTAATATTACCATTAGCCATTTCAAACTTCGTAATATTATCTTCTAAAGCATTTAATAAACGCTTGGCATGATCCGGAGTAAGAACAATTCTGCTCTTTACTTTTGCTTTTGGCACTCCCGGCATCACCCGTATAAAATCTAAGACAAACTCACTGTTAGAGTGCGTAATGATAGCTAGATTAGCGTAAATCCCTTCAGCCATCTCTTCAGACAGCTCTATATTTAATTGGTTATCGTTTTGCTCTTCCATAAGGCACTAAATTAAAAATTAT
>JACMNZ010000587.1 GCA_014378285.1 Pseudopedobacter sp. | reverse complement strand
GCGTTGGTTTAGGATCTACCTATCAAGGTGCCAATGCATTATTTGGAAATAATCCCTTATTATATAATCAAGGTTATGAAGCTGAGTTCAAAAGAATAATTTTAGAAGGTGGATATTTACTATTCTTACTAAGGTTAATCATGTTTGGATATCTAATGACTTTATTAAGGGCTAACTGGATTTTCAAAGCCTTAATGGTGGCCATCATTCTATTTGGCGCTACTATCATTTATAATATTTTTACTTCATTTTACATGATGTTAGGTTTAATGTTGATTGATAGAGTTAACCGACTAGATTTACAATAGAAACAAAAATCATTCTGAAAACTTGAAACTATTTATCGTACATCCAGGCATACAACACTCGCCACGATTAGCGAATGGAGCATTAAGATCTGGACTTTTTGAAAAAGTCACTTTAATGACCAGTATTTTGTTTAAGCCTAAACAAAAGGTATTGGGTTTGTTAAAAAAGCGAATTAAACCCATTGATGAAAATGTTAAAGTAATTAACCACTATTTATATACTTTTTTATATACCCTGACTAGCCGCTTTTATAACTTTGCTTTTAGAAACCCCAATGACCAAAGCCATAATAACCCCATTTATTTTTGGCAACAGGTGTTTGGTTGGATGAGCCTACCAGTGCTTTGGCTAAATCGTAAAAATTGCATGGTGATTGTTTTTGAAACAGCAGGTTGCCCTGTTGCTAAATACTGCAAACAATGGAATATTCCAGTTGTCATGGATTTTGCCTCTATCAGTCATGAAAAAGCGAAAGAATTAGGCATCAATGAAACAAAATATGGCATCGCATTAAAAGAAAAGGAAAGGCAATTCATAGATTATGCAATTTATTGCTCAGAATTTTGCAAAGAGAGTTTTAAAGGAAAAACATCATCCAAAAAAGATATGGTACTTTATCTAGGGGCTGAAGAAAATGAGAGTACCAATCATATGGGGCTTGAATTATTAAGTACTGAGAAAATACGCCATCTTAATGCACCAATAAAAATTTCTTTTATTGCGAATTTGGAATACAGAAAAGGTTTAGACTTTCTTTTAGATGCTTTATTAATTGGATTTTTAGGTTTTAAAGTTGAAGTACACTTGATTGGGAGGCTAAGCAAAGATTGGGTATCTAATTATTTAAATGGCAGGGAATTACCTGATGGTGTTAGCATAGTCTACAAAAGTGCGATGCCCCAACAAGCATTATTTACTTATTTAAGATCACAACAATTCGATTTGAATATACAGCCTAGTCGTTTTGATTCTTTCGCGATGGTAGTCCCCGAAACCATGATGTTGGGCATTCCGAATATCCTATCACCTTGTGTGGGTGCAGGCGAAATGCTGGATCATTTAAAAAACGGGTACCGCATGAAAGAATTAAGTGCGGAAGCCATCGTAATGGCTATTAACTTATATGCAAGCATAGACTCGGTGCAGCAAATTAAATTGAGGGAAAATGTTTTGCTGAAATCGAAAGAAATGAGTTGGGATAATTATTATCATGAAACTTCAAAAGTATTCTCGCAATTACTTTTTAGCAAAAAACAGATTAAAATTGCTTTCATAGTTGAGTTTCCAACTCAGTTTGAAGTTCCTTTTTATCAATTTATTGCACATCATCTTCATGCATTAAAAGGCGAAACCATATCATGGTATTTTGATGTTATTTTCACCAATGTAAACGAAGATTATGCAGATCGTGAGTTAAAACAAAAGATCAATTGGGGCTTTGATCTGTTTGAAAACTATTCTTTCTTTAATGCAAAGAAGGGAGAATCGTTGGAATCTATTAAGCAAATTTTAGTAGAAAATTCTTATGATTTCGCGATTATAAATGGGTATAAAAATTCTTATGAGGGCTTACCAAAACTTTGTAAATCGCTCGGTATTCCTATCGCTTTAAGAATTGATTCTGTAAAATACAATTTAAGTCCTATCAAAAAAGCCTTAAAATTTATTTATATGCCCTTTGCCTATCGCCATTTCAATCATTTTTTTGCAGTTGGTTCAGAAACAAAGTTGTTCTTAAATTGGCTAGGTATAAGTAACCCAAAAATAAATTACTTTTCTTATGCCACACATGATACTTGGTTTAAAGAAAAAGCAAATGATAAAGAGAATATTGAGAAATTAAGAAATACTTTAGGCTTAAGCCAAGAACAGGTGATATTAAGTGTTGCCAAATTTATTGAGCGAGAATCGCCTTGGGATGTGATGCATGCTTTTATCCAATTAAATGACACAAATATTGTCTTGATCTTAGTGGGAGATGGCCGCGAAAGTTTTGCTTTAGAAGCTTTAGCTAAAAAACACGCCCATTTAAAAATAGTATTTACTGGTTATGTTCCTTATCTCAATTTACCTCTTTACTATGGTTTAGCTGATATTTTTGTACATTCTGCCAAAAATGAACCTTGGGGCGTATCCGTACAAGAAGCCATCGCTTCGGGTTGTACGGTAATTACCTCAGACAAAGTGGGTTCCAGTACTGATCTAGTTAAAGAAGGCTTAAACGGTTTTGTTTATCCGTATCAGGATATCAATAAGTTAAGCAATTTAATGAAACAATCTTTTAAACTGGATGCCAATAAGAAGGAAGCAATCAACCAAGAAGTTTTAAAGAATTGGGGATATGAATTTATGTGGAATGAAATTAAGGTAGGTGCACTAATTTGTGCAAAAAAAGATTTTTATTAAAGATTAAAAATTTAATCCCATTAAAACAAAAAAAATGAATTTACAATTCGGATGCGGAAAGTGCGCACCAGAAAACTGGATTAACTTTGATATTTCACCTACTTTAAAGTTGGAGCGTTTACCGATGATTGGAAGATTTTTTTCAAGAAAAGAATAGGGTCCATATCCAAAGAATGTGAATATTGGAGATATAGTAAAAGGTCTACCAGAAATTGAAAACAATTCTTGCGATAATATTTACTCTTCACACGTTTTGGAGCATTTAAGTTATGAGGATATGAAGATGGCCCTAAGCAATACTTATAATATGCTTAAAATGGGAGGTACTTTCAGATTTGTAATCCCAGATATGGAATATTTTATTAACGAATATTTGGATAATAAAAAAGCGGGAAATAAAAATGCATGTAATCAATTAATGAGTGCCACTTTAATGGGTGAACAAAATAATATAAGAGGATTAAAAAATAAAATAATTGATATTCTAGGAAATTCAAGACACCAATGGAATTATGATTTTGATTCTATGTTTCAAGAACTTCAATTAGTTGGATTCAAAAATATAAGACGAGCTTACTTTAATGATTCTACAATAACGGATTTTATAGAAATTGAGGATTTAGGTAGATGGGGCACCTATTGTTTAGGAATCGTATGTAGTAAATAAATAAAGACTAAAGTTGCTATGGCAGATTAAAAAAACAATTAACCACTATCTAAAATAAATTAATATTAAATATGAATACTGTAGCCTTTTTTTGTGACAGGAATATGATTCCTGGTTTTCATGCGGCGTCAAGTTCTCTTTTAATAAATAATTGTTCAACTACTCCTTTGAAGATTTTCGCTTTTTCAGATGGATTATCACAAAAAGAAAAACAATTAATATTTAAAACATTTCAAAAGTTAAGGAAAGAAAATCATTCTTTAGAAATCAGAAAAGCTCCTATCATGAAAATTCCAGGGGCTAATTCTTTAAGTGGAAACTTTACTGCCTATGGAAGATTATTTTTAGGGGAGTTATTGCAAGAAAGTAATTTGGTTCTATATTTAGATAGTGACATCATTATAAATATGGATATCAATACTGTTTTTGAAGAGATGGTTGGTGATT
>JACMNZ010000586.1 GCA_014378285.1 Pseudopedobacter sp. | reverse complement strand
ATCCTGTAAATCCTAAAATCAAAATAATACTGATTCAGACAATTTTCTATCAAAATCAGTATCCAACTAATAAAATTTTATATTTACCAAAAAACAAAAAACATGCTTTCTAAAATCAATTTTACCGAAACCCAGGCGTACGATTATCTTATAGATCACTTTGTAGAGATCACCGAAATCCATTTAAAGGAACTTTTTGAAAACGACAAAGAACGTTTTAATAAATATTCAGTTTTGTTTAATGATATATTTTTAGACTATTCTAAAAACAGAGTCAATGATAAAACTATGGCTTTGTTGATGCAATTAGCAAGAGAATGTGAACTGGAAGATGCTATTACTGCCATGTTTAATGGAGAGAAAATTAACGAAACGGAAGACAGAGCTGTTTTACATACTGCGTTAAGAAACAGGAGTAATACGCCAGTAATGTTTGAAGGTAAGGATGTGATGCCAGAAGTAAACGGAGTTTTAGCAAAGATGAAAAAATTCTCTGAAGCTATTATTTCTGGTTCTTGGAAAGGATATACAGGAAAAGCGATAACTGATGTGGTAAACATTGGTATTGGAGGTTCTGATTTAGGGCCTGTAATGGTTACAGAGGGCTTAAAATCTTATAAAAACCATCTACAAATGCACTTTGTTTCTAATGTAGACGGAACGCATATTGTAGAAACATTGAAAAAAGTAAACCCAGAAACCACCTTGTTTTTGGTGGCTTCCAAAACTTTTACTACCCAAGAAACCATGACTAACGCTCATAGCGCAAGAGATTGGTTTTTAAACAGTGGTGCTGCCGATGTGGATGTTGCAAAACATTTTGCGGCGTTATCTACAAATTCTGAAGGAGTTGGCAAGTTTGGTATCGATACTGAAAATATGTTTGAGTTTTGGGATTGGGTTGGCGGCCGTTATTCTTTATGGAGTGCCATCGGTTTGCCTATTGCGCTTTCCATCGGGTTTGAGAATTTTGAAGAATTATTGACCGGTGCGCATGAAATGGATAATCATTTTAAAACTGCCGATTTTGAACAGAATATGCCTGTTATCTTAGCTTTGATAGGTATTTGGTACAATAATTTCTTCGAGTCAGAAACTGAGGTAATTCTTCCTTATGATCAATACATGCATCGCTTTGCGGCCTATTTTCAACAAGGTGATATGGAAAGTAACGGCAAGAATGTAGATAGAAATGGCGATAAAGTGAATTACCAAACTGGCCCAGTTATTTGGGGCGAGCCGGGCACAAACGGACAACATGCTTTTTATCAATTGATACACCAAGGCACAAAATTAATCCCTTGCGATTTTATTGCTCCTGCAAAATCGCATAATCCGCTTGGCGAACATCATAAAATGCTATTATCTAACTTTTTTGCACAAACCGAAGCTTTAATGAACGGTAAAACGGAGGAAGAAGTATTGGAAGAAATGAAAGAGAAGAATCAAGAATCAATAGATAAAATCGCTCCATTTAAGGTTTTTGAAGGTAATCGCCCTACCAATTCAATTTTAGTGAAATTGATTACGCCAAAAACTTTAGGGTCTTTAATTGCCATGTACGAGCATAAAATTT
>JACMNZ010000585.1 GCA_014378285.1 Pseudopedobacter sp. | reverse complement strand
GTTATTAAGAGGTGATTCTATTGTTAATATCAAGGGCAGAGAACTTTCTGTTTTTGCAACGATAAAGAGAACAGATTTATTGAGCGGCCATGGCGATCATCAAGATTTGATTGATTATGTGATGGCTATCCCAAATTCTTCCCTTAGATCAGTATTTTTAGTACATGGCGAACGTGAAAACATGAATGCTTTAAAAACCAGTTTAAAAGAGCAAAATATTTCAGTTGCTATCCCTAAAAAAGGAATGGTTTTTGAATTGTAGATGTTATGAAAGCGATTTTTAAAGCTCTTAATAAATTAAACAAAAGGTTTTTACCAACCTTATCAAAAAAAGATCCTTCAAAATTAACAAAGGTTGAACAAGCATTGACTGGTTACAGATATTGGGTTTTGTTAAAGGCTTTAGATTAATCCATTTCATGAGAAATTAATCCCGCTAAAAATTTAGGTTCAAACCAAGTAGATTTTGGCGGCATCGTTTCTCCTAAATCTGCAATCTGCATCAAATCTTTAACAGATGTTGGATAGAGGAAAAAAGCCAAATCATATTTGCCGTTATCAATCATTTGTAAATGTGATCGCAAATCTATTTCTCCTCCTAAAAAGTATAATTTTTCGTCCTCACGTGGGTCGTTAACATTAAATAAAGGTTTTAAAATTAATTTCTGCAACAAACTCACATCCAAATCATGTAAAACATTTTTATTTAAATAGCTATTAAAATCTATTTGATAAGCTTTATTTTGATAATAAAAACCAATAAAATGTTCTTTTGTGGGAATCAAATTTTTTGGATCGATTTCTAAAATCTCAAAATTATCGTCCAAAAATTCTATAACTTCTACATGATCAAATAAGTGGTTTAATTTTAAAAAACGATGAAATGGAAGTATTTCTAATTGATTGGCACTTATATAAACAGACGAAAAATAATTATATTCTTCTAAACCAGTATGTTTTAGATTTAACAATCTTTGGTTAGTTCCGTAACTACAAGCGGCAGCAGCTCTATGATGTCCATCTGCAATGTAGGTTATTGGCATTTTACTGAAAATTTCCTTAATTTTTATATTAATTTGATCATCAGTTATCTTCCAAATTTGATGTTGCTCATCAGTAATATTAAAATCTAAATGAGCTGGCTTTAACTTTTCATTTATAATAATTTTTTCTAGATCATCATTTTTATGATAAGTAATTAAAACCGGATTTGCATCCAGTCCTGTCTGTTGCAAATACTCTATAAGTCCTTTCTCTCTTTCTAAACGTGTTAGTTCATGTTTTTTAATATGATTAGATATATAATCATCAATATTAGAAATTGTCCAAATGCCAGTTTTAACGTTTCCTTTTTTTGATTTTGTATAAATGTAAATTGCCTCTTCTTTATCCCTAACTAAAATTTCGTTTTGGATAAAATCATCAAAGTTTTCGGCAATTTTTTTAAATGCAATTTCCTGCTTAGAACCTCTTAAATAATAATTTTCAATTTTTGGAACCAATAAATGCACAAAACTAAAAGGATTTACGCTGCCTATTGCTTTTGCAGAAGAAATAGAGAGATTTTCTAAGCCTACAACAACTTCTGCCGCCTTAGCCGGGGAAGGTAAAATTGCTTTAAAAGGTTTTATTTTAGGCATATTTATTAAAAGCTATAACATCAAATGTAAAGAATTTTTACATCAAGATTTACTTCCCCATAACATAAGTAATCTTAATTGATTTTGGTGTGCTATATTTGTAAATGGCCATTAAACAAGTCCCGGTAACTATTTTAACAGGATTTTTGGGTGCAGGTAAAACCACTTTGCTCAATCATATCATTAAAGAAAATCCCAATACCAAGTTTGTAATTATCGAAAACGAGTTTGGAGAAATAAACATTGATAGTGAATTAGTGATAAAAACCGACGAAAATATTTTTGAACTTTCTAACGGGTGTATCTGTTGCTCTTTAAACGGCGATTTATTTGAAGTTTTGAATAAATTAGTTACAGGAAGTTATGATTACGACCATCTAATTATCGAAACTACCGGCATTGCCGATCCAAGTGCTGTTGCAGCTACCTTTATGACAGATTATAACGTACAAACGGCATTTAAATTAGATGGAACGGTTTGTTTGGTTGATGTTAAAAATGTACTAGATGTTTTGGGTGTTGATGAAGAAGCCAATAAACAAATTGCTTTCTCCGATTATATCGTTTTTAATAAATGTGAGGATTACGATAAAGAATACATCAACAACATAAAAGAAATTATAAGTAAAATCAATCCTTTTGCTGACTTTCAATTTACAGATTACGCCAAAGCAGATACTAAACAACTCTTGAATTTAAAGTCTTATGAGAAAGTAAAGAATCCATTTAGGATAAGTTTGGGAAAAACAAATCTATCCAATTCTTTATTTACAAAATCAGAAAACCATCATCATGATATCACTTCCCATAGTTTTATTTTTGATAAAAGCTTTGATTTAATTAAATTGAGACATTATTTGACTGTTATGTTGTTTATTCAAGGTGCCTCATTTTACAGGATCAAAGGAATTTTAAATATTGAAGGTTTAACAAAAAAATTAATTGTACAATCTGTTAAATCAAGCCCCGTATTTATTGATGGGGAAGAATGGCAACCTGATGAGATTAGGGAAACCAAAATTGTTTTTATAGGTAAAAAACTGAAAAGAGATATCTTAGAAAAAGGGATGAAACAATGTCTCTTTCATATTTAAGACTTGGATAATAAAAAAAAATTTAACCGTAACAAAATAAAATTTGAGCCATTAATCTTTTATAAGATTTAAATATATTTAAGATTAGTTTTGCGGTTTAATAATGTACAAATAATACATACATAGTGTAATTTGTACAATAAGAAGATTTTGCTAATTTAGCCAATCCTAAAATAAATAATAATGATATTAATAGCAGACGGTGGATCAACTAAAACAAGTTGGTGTTTAATTGAAGATAGTGGAAAAAAAATAATGTTCAACACAGAAGGATATAATCCATATTTTTCTGATACAGAATACATTGTAGAATCTATGCACAAAAATATGCCAGTAGATTTACCTATTGATAAAATTAAAGAAGTTCATTATTATGGAGCTGGTGTACACAACGACGAGAAAGCCCAAGTAGTTGAAAATGCGATGAAAGTGATCTTTAATAAAGCTAAAATCCATGTCGATCATGATTTAATGGCTGCTGCCAGAGCATTATTAGGAGATAAAAGAGGTTTTGCAGCAATTTTAGGTACAGGAACCAACACTTGTATTTACGATGGTGAAGGTTTAGAAATGAACATAGATTCTTTAGCCTATATTTTAGGTGATGAAGGAAGTGGTTGCTACATTGGAAAAAAATTATTGAGCGATTATGTTAGAGGATATATGCCTAAAAATGTAAGAGATTCTTTTTGGGACACCTTTAAATTAACACCTGATGATATTTTAGAAGCCATTTACAAAAAACCTTTACCAAATAGATTTTGCGCTAACTTTAGCAAATTTGTTTATGATATTACCGTTAATATTGAATATTCTAGAAATTTAGTAAAAACTTCATTTAAAGATTTCTTTGAGAATTTAGTTAGTCATTATCCAAATTATCAAGATTATGAATTCAACTGTATAGGTTCTGTAGCATATAATTTTAGAAATGTACTAGAAGAAACCGCTTTAGAATATGGAATGAAAATGGGTAAGATTTTACGTTCTCCAATTGATGATTTGGTACTTTATCATCAAAATCACAAAATAAAATAAATGGTTTTTAAGGTTAAAAATTTTTAAATAAAACTATTTAAATTTAACATTTTAATTGATTGAATGGAATTAAATAGTCCTAAAATTTCTATTGATTTATCAACTTTACAATCTTATAAATTCACTTAAAATATATAATATATTTAAAATCAATAATTTAAACCAACAACAAAGATTTTAAAAAATTGTGGTTTATAAATTGATAAATGGAAAATTAGTATCTTATTAATTTACATGAGCATTGCCATTGTTTTAGGATTGCTATTACTAGCAATTATTCTTTTTGCCATAGAAATTGTTACCGTAGATGTTGTTACGGTTTTTATTCTTATTTGTTTATGCCTTTTTAAAATTATTACCCCTCAAGAAGCTTTTGATGGCTTTTCAAGTGATTTTATCATTATCCTAGCAGCTATTTTTATAATGGTTGGTGCGCTCAAGAAAACTGGAGTGATAGATACCTTTATCGCTCGGCTAGTAAACATAAAAAAGCATCCGCCTAAAGTAATCCTCTTTTTTGTGATGATAATTTCTGCACTAACATCTGGTTTTATGAATAACACTACCGTTACTGCATTAATGCTCAATCCAACAATTGGTATGTCTAAACTATCAGGAATAGCACCTTCTAAAATGTTGATGCCCCTTTCGTTTGCTTCCATTTTAGGCGGTACATGTACGCTAATTGGCACATCTACCAATGTTGCGGTAAGCGGTTACATAGCGCAGCAAGGTTTACCACATATTGGAATGTTCGATTTTCTTCCTATTGGATTAATACTTTTAGGAGTAGGTATGCTGTATATGATGACCATTGGACAAAAATTATTACCAGTAAATTCTAAAGAGGATTTAGAAGAAGATTATAGTGTAAGAAAATATTTAAGTGAGGCAGTGATTTTAGAAAACTCGCCAATGGTGGGGCAAAAAATAGTAGAATCTCAAATATCCAAACAAGGCTTTACCATCGTTT
Source organism: Pseudopedobacter sp. (assembly GCA_014378285.1). Taxonomy (GTDB): domain Bacteria; phylum Bacteroidota; class Bacteroidia; order Sphingobacteriales; family Sphingobacteriaceae; genus Pseudopedobacter. The sequence continues at coordinate 943 of JACMNZ010000585.1, read as the reverse complement.
CGATTATCCGTGATAAACAAAATTTTGTGCCAAATATGTTTACAAAGATTCAAATAGATGATCTTGTGCTTATAAAAGGTAACGTAGACGACCTTTTAAAAATTAAAGACCTAGAAGGAGTAGAAATTAAAGCAGATTTATTAGGGCTAGATAGCGAACAAAATGAATTGCACCTAGCAGAATTAATGGTTATTGGTGGTTCTGAAACTCTTAGAAGCACTGTAGAACGTATTAATTTCAGACAACGTTATGGTTTAGGTATTTTAGCAATTTATAGAAAGGGTAAAACCATTAGTGAAAAAATTGGAAAACTAAGACTAAAAGTTGGCGATTTAATTTTGGTACAAGGAGAAAAAGAAAGCATAGATTTAATCCGTTCTAATGAGGATGATTTTATCATTTTAGAAGATTATAAACCTAATCTGCATCTAAAACGAAAAGGTGTTTTTACTATTTTTTTCTTTGCATTATCTGTGATACTGGGAAGTACAGGAATATTGCCATTATCCGTCGCATTTTTAATTGGAGCATTACTAACAGTTGCATTTAGATGTATAAATCCAGAAGAAATGTATGATGATATTGATTGGCGTCTATTGATTTTAATTGGCGGCATGAGCGCCTTTGGCATAGCCATGACAAAAACAGGTGCCGATAAATTTGTTGCAGAATATATCGTTTCCATTTTTGAACCTTTAGGAATGTATGGAATTCTTGGAGGTTTTATATTATTAACAGTATTGCTTACACAGCCTTTAAGTAATGCTGCTGCCGCTTTGGTTGTTCTTCCAATTGGTTTACAAACGGCACATCAACTTGGAGTTAGCCCGCTTACTTTTGCAATTGCCATCATGCTTTCTGCCTCTGTTTCTATGCTCACACCTTTTGAACCCTCATGTATTTTAGTTTACGGACCAGGGAAATATAAATTCTTCGATTTTGT
>JACMNZ010000584.1 GCA_014378285.1 Pseudopedobacter sp. | reverse complement strand
TTTGGCTGTTTCCATTATAAAAAGAATAAGTGATTATGGCATTACAGAAAGTAGATATTTAATTATTGTGTTAGCCCTATGGTTAACATTTATTACCCTTTATTTTTTGATAAAAGGTAGAGAGCAAATAAGAGTGATTCCAATCAGTTTGTTCTTTTTTGCAATCTCTATTGTGTTTGGTCCTTGGAGTATTACATCAGGATCTAAAAATTCTCAACGCAATAGATTGGCTTATTATTTGGATCAAAAACCTTCCCCAAAAAGAAACAATGAAGTAAGAGATTTAGTGAGCTACATTTATAATTTCCATGGATATAAAGAATTACAGCCACTCGTTAAGTCAGATTTGGAAGCAGTAAATGATTATTTTACAAAACAAGTTGCAAAGGATAGTATTTCAAGATTTGAAGAACAGAGAATAATGAAAGACTCCATATTAGCGCTGCTAAATGTTGATACAAACTATGAGCTGGTTAATAATTTAGGTGTTGATACAAATTCTGTTAAAAATTTTAAAAATAGTTTAGAAGGCGAGTTAAATGTTCAAGGAGCATCAAAAGTGGTGACATTTTATTCTGGTATGAATAATTCAGATAAAAAGAACATTAAATTTAAATTAGATAACCAGCGATACGAATTGAGGATAGATTCATCTTATAGGATTCATTTAAAATCATCTGTTCAAGATGAGATTGTTTTTAAAGCAGACAGTCTTTTAAAATCACTTCAAAATAATAAGAGCTTAAAGTTAATAGGAGGTGCGGGTTCTGATTATGGAGTTTTGCCTGAAATGATGAGTATTTCAAAAGAAACGAAAAACTATAAAGTGATTTGCAGATTCGAAAGATTAAACGGTGGAGTTAAACAAAACTCTTTGACTTACACCGTGTACTATAATGGGGTTTTAATTTTTTATCCAAAAAAATAAGGATGAAGATTTAACCTTCATCCTTTTACTTTAAACTTTTAAGTCCAATCAGGTCTTCTCAAAAGTGAATCCTAATCCTATTTAGTTTTAAAAATCAAACTTTATCCCCTGAGCCAAAGGCAAAGTAGTAGAATAATTAATGGTGTTGGTTTGTCTTCTCATATAAGCTTTCCAAGCATCAGAACCAGATTCTCTTCCACCCCCAGTTTCTTTTTCACCACCAAAAGCGCCTCCAATTTCTGCTCCAGATGTTCCAATATTTACGTTTGCAATGCCACAATCTGAACCTGCAACGGATAAAAATCTTTCTGCTTCACGCATATTGGTCGTCATAATTGCAGAGGATAAACCTTGTGGAACGCCATTTTGCATCGCAATAGCTTCATCAAGTTCTTTATATTTCATCAAATATAAAATAGGTGCAAAGGTTTCATGTTGTACGATCGCCATTTCATTTTTAGCTTCGGCAATGCAAGGCTTTACGTAGCAACCTGATTCGTAATCAGCGCCTTCCAAAACACCACCTTCTACTATAAACTTTCCGCCTTCGGCTTTACATTTATCAATGGAAGTCAAATAATTCTGAACAGCATCTTTATCAATCAATGGGCCTACATGATTGTGTGTATCTAAAGGATTTCCAATTTTCAACTGCCCGTAAGC
>JACMNZ010000136.1 GCA_014378285.1 Pseudopedobacter sp. | reverse complement strand
GATTGCTGTGTGGATGATGAGGATGTAAGAGAAACTGAAGAAGAACTGTTAGCTAAGAAAGCTTGGTTACATCAAGAAGATTAGTTTTTATATTTTGATATTTATAGGGTTGTCTTTTTTTAAGACAACCCTTTTTTGTTTGATAAACCTCGACGTTCTAATTTATAGTAGGTAATATTAGCTAGTTAATTTATAATTTTTAGCGTTGCAAATATGATTTAAACTTAGTTTTCTGCAAAAGTTATAAGAGGCTTTATATTGCCATTATCAGCTTTTTTTAAAGCTGAGATATATTCTTTTCTTTTTTCATCCGGCTTGACCATATTAGATTGTTGCCAGCTAAAAATTTCTTTTCCAAAAATTGATTCGATTATGATGTCAGCCATCAATCTTGAGTGCCTACCGTTTCCATTAGGAAAACAATGAATAGAAACAATTTTATGCTTAAATCTGATAGCAATTTCTTGTGGCGAATAAGTTCTGTTTTCCATCCAATATTTAGTGTCATCAATCAAATTTTTTAATTCCAAACTTATTTGAGTCCACTTTATCCCGATATTTTTATCGGTTTTTCTAAACTTTCCCGCCCATTTCCAAACATCACCATACATTCTTTTATGCAAATCTTTTATGAATTTTTCTGTTAGTATTTTTTCTTGCGTTAAGTTCGCATGAATAGTCCATTCTACTGCTTTTTCTATATTTAGCTGTTCAAACTCATCTAATTCTCCTTGAGTAGTAATTGATTTTATCTTTAACCCTTCTTTTTCTTCCTCTTCTAAAAGTGTCTGACTATCTTTATGGTCTATCGCTAATCCCATAAAGATTTTCTCATCTCTCTTTTTATTTCATCTGCCAATTCTTTTATAGATTCATTAATTTTTTCTTCTCCAATCCCTTGAGCTTCCAATTTCATATTCTGATTGGTTCTCAGGACTATCTTCCTAGCCAATTTCTCTGCCTTAATGCTTACTAGATTATCGATTGTTCCATCTTTAGGCACAAACCCATAAACAAATTTTAAATCTAATGTATTACCTACTTCTTTTAATAAATTAATAGTGACTGCGCCTTTCGCTTCGTTTTCTTCCAAACTTTTCACACCTTGTTTAGTGATGTTAAGTTTATTCCCGAGTTGCTCCATAGTCATATTTAAGGTAATACGAATGGTATTGATCCACCCTTTACTTGGTATGATAACAGATTCTACGTTTTTAAATGAACTTAATTTTTGGTCTAGTTGATCAATTAAAAGCTTTCTTCTATTTCTCATTATGCAATATTCTAAGTTTACAAATTTAAACTAAAGACTGTACAAATATATTAAAAAGTAAAGTTATTACTTTACAAAATTTTTAAAAAGTAAATCTATAGCTTTACAAAATATAATAAAAGTAAAGTTATAGGTTTACTTATAATTTGTAAATATTTGATTTTAAATTATTTATGATTTATTAGGGTTTTGTAATCTTAAACGGTAATAATTTAGTTTAATCTAATATTAGCCATGCATAAATATTCTTTTATAACTAAAATTCAATTTTTTATTGCTGTTTAAAATTCACTTTTTTTCAGGTTTTAAATGTGCAAGCTACTAACTCAATCAGCTATTCGAATTTTACGATGACGGTAGTTTAGTTGGCTTTGACCAGTTGTAAAATTGTCTCAGTTTTATTTTAATAGAAGCTATAGTTTTTAAAAATTTAGAGTCAAGAGACTCTTTTTTATTTATCATCCTTAGTAATCGCTTCGATAAGGACTAAGGATAGGTTTTTGATAGGTTTAAATTAATTGAGAATAACCAAATTTAATAAACGGGATTGAAGCGACACCCCGGATTAACCGACGGTAGGAGGGCAAACGGAGTACAGCGTAAAGCCCGACTATCTGGAATTAATTGTGATGAATTTGCTTTTCAAAAAAAATCCCAACCTTTTTTGATAAGATTGGGATTATTTCGAAATAGGATTTGTTCCTAGTTTAATGGTGCAGGAGTTTCAAATCTTTCTGCTAAAGAAGGTTTTGCACAACATTTAATGCCTGCTTTTTGCATTGCAGTCATTTCTTTTGGTGTAAAAGCTGAACCATCTTTATGTATTGCAATTAATTTACCATCCTCATTTTTAATGATTTGCACATTTTCTGTTTGATAATTAATGTTTTGAGAATTAATGGAACTAGTAGTAATTTGGCTAGTTTGAGCAATGTAAGGTGCAATAACTAAAGAAACTATAGACATTAATTTAATCAAGATATTCATGGATGGACCAGAAGTATCCTTAAATGGATCACCTACTGTATCGCCTGTTACGGAGGCTTTATGTGGTTCTGATTTTTTGTAATACATTTCGCCATTTATTAATACGCCTTTCTCAAATGATTTTTTGGCGTTATCCCAAGCACCACCAGCATTTGATTGGAATATTCCCATCAAAACTCCAGAGACGGTAACTCCGGCTAATAAGCCGCCTAACATTTCTGCCGAACTTGCATCATTAAAAACATTTTTAAAACCAAAACCAACTAAGATTGGAGTTAATAAAGCAATTGCTCCGGGCATCATCATTTCACGAATGGAAGCTTTTGTAGAGATGGCTACACATTTTTCATATTCTGGTTTGGCCTTATATTCCATAATTCCTGGAATTTCTCTAAACTGACGGCGAACCTCATTTACCATATCCATAGCGGCTTTACCTACTGCTTGTATACATAATGCAGAGAATATGAACGGAATCATCCCACCTACAAATAAAGCTGATAATACGGGTGCTTTATAAATATCAATTGAAGAAATACCAGCAACGCCCACAAATGCTGCAAACAAAGCTAAAGAAGTTAAAGCTGCAGATGCAATGGCAAATCCTTTTCCTGTTGCGGCAGTGGTATTACCTACGGCATCTAAATTGTCTGTGCGTTCGCGTACTTCTGGAGGTAACTGACTCATTTCGGCAATTCCACCTGCGTTATCTGCTATTGGTCCGAAGGCATCAATTGCTAATTGCATTGCTGTTGTAGCCATCATTCCAGCTGCTGCAATAGCAACTCCATACAAACCTGCAAAATAATAAGAAAACATGATTCCGGCAGCCAAAGTTAAAATAGGAATAACTGTAGATTTCATCCCGACTGCTAAACCAGCAATAATATTAGTAGCGTGACCTGTAGAAGATTGTTGAACTATAGAATCTACAGGAGATTTACCCATTGCGGTATAATATTCTGTTACTACGCTCATCACGGTGCCAACTACTAAACCAACTATGATAGCATAAAAAACATTCATGCTAGTAAATTCATAACCCCTTAAGATTAAATTTTCTGGTAACATCCATTTTACTATGAAAAAAGAAGCGATTGCAGTAATAGCAATTGAAGACCAATTACCTAAATTTAAAGCCGTTTGAACATTAGATTTTTCATCCTTGATGGTTACAAACCAAGTCCCAATTATAGAAAATAAAATTCCTAAACCACAAATAACCATTGGTAACAGGATAGGTGACATGCCTCCAAAATTATCCAGTGTTTTCATTGTAACCTCTTGACCTAAAACCATTGTAGCTAAAATAGTAGCTACATAAGAACCAAATAAATCGGCGCCCATACCAGCAACATCACCTACATTATCACCCACGTTATCTGCAATAGTTGCAGGGTTACGCACATCATCTTCTGGAATACCAGCCTCCACTTTACCCACTAAATCTGCACCTACATCGGCAGCTTTAGTATAAATTCCACCACCTACTCGGGCAAATAATGCAATAGATTCTGCTCCTAAAGAAAATCCTGTTAAAACTTCAATAGCTGTTTTAACAGTTTCAGTACCTAGATCTGAAAAGTAAGCTAAAAAAGCGATGAACAAACCACCTAAACCCAAAATGGCTAAACCAGCAACGCCTAACCCCATCACGGTTCCGCCTGTAAAAGACACTTTTAAAGCTTGCTTTAAGCTTGTTCTTGCAGCTTGTGTAGTTCTTACGTTTGCTTTTGTAGCGGCTCTCATTCCAATATATCCTGCTGTTGCAGAAAATACTGCTCCAATAACAAAAGCTACAGATATCATCCAACTAGAATGAATTTCTTTACCGTTGATTTCATGGATAGTTCCTGAATAAGCTAATAGAGAAGCTGCAAAAACAACAAAAATGCTCAAAACTCTCCATTCGGCTTTTAAGAATGCCATAGCACCATCTGCAATATAACCTGCAAGTTCTTGCATTTTAGCGTCTCCTGCATCTTGTTTAGCCACCCAAATAGATTTGGAAACCATGACTAATAGGCCAATAATCCCTAAAAAAGGGATAAAATAAATTAAATTAGTTTGTAAAAAATCCATATAAATAATAAAGTAAAAAGCAATAATTTAGGTAAATCTGGTTTTATCAGATTTTCCAAAATTAGCAGGGTAATTGGTATTTCCAAACATTTATTTTT
>JACMNZ010000135.1 GCA_014378285.1 Pseudopedobacter sp. | reverse complement strand
TTATTAGAGGTTGTAACCGAGCCAATGATAACTTCTGGAGAGGAAGCGGCTGCATATTTATCTGAATTAAGAAAATTGGTACGCTATCTTGATATTTGTGATGGCAATATGGAAGAGGGAAGCATGCGTTGCGATGCTAATATTTCTATCCGATTAAAAGGAGATATCAAACTTGGTAACCGTTGCGAGGTAAAGAATTTAAACTCTATAAAAAATGTTCAAAAAGCAATTGAACATGAGATAGAAAGACAAATTAATTTAGTAATCAATGGTAAAACCATTACGCAAAATACTTTAAATTTTGATACCCTAACAGGAAAAACATCTCCTTTACGCTCTAAAGAAATGGCAAACGATTATCGTTATTTCCCAGAGCCTGATTTATTACCAATTGTAATTTCTGATGAATTTTTAGAAAAAATAAAAGCAGAAATGCCCGCATTACCAGAAGAATTGTATCAAAAATTTACATCGGAAATGGGATTACCTTCCTATGATGCATTGGTTTTAACTTCTGAAAAAGAAATGGCCAATTATTTTATTGCGCTTACTGAATATACTAAAGCCTATAAAATTGCATCTAACTGGATAATGGGACCTATTAGGTCTTATCTAAATGAAAGGCAAATTGGTTTTACAGATTTTTTAGTTCCTGTAAAACAAATTGCTGAAATCATCAATTTAATAGCAGACAAGAGTATCAATCATCATCAAGCAAAAGATAAGTTATTTAATAGTTTGATAGATAACCCTTTACTAAAAGTTGCGGATCTAGTAGAAAATATGGGTTTAGGAAATCATCACCATGAAGATGAGCTTAGTAAGTTTATCATATCGGCGTTAAATAAATTCCCGGATAAGGTAAAAGAATACCATAATGGCAAAAAAGGAGTTCTTGGTTTGTTTATGGGCGAAGTAATGAAATTATCGCATGGTAAATGTGATCCCAAAAAAACAAATCAATTAATTATTAAAAAAATAGAAAGTTTAAAATGAGGAAGATTATTTTATCGGTAATTTGTTTAGCAACGGTTTTATCTGCTTGTAATAATAAAAAAGAATTTACCATAAATGGCGAGGTTAAAAATGTTGGAGATGTAAAAAAAATATATCTATTGTTAGCAGATAGTTTGGGACAAATGGTGCCTAAAGATTCTACTTTTTTTAATGAAAATCAGAAATTCACTTTAAAATCTAAAAGTGAGGAGCCAGAATTTTTTCAATTAATTATAGGACAAAAGTCTTATTTTGGAATCGCTAAAAATGGAGATGATATTGATTTTAAAGCAGATTTAACAGATCAGGCTAGTAATTATGAAATTAAAGGTACAGATGAAGCCGATAAATTAACGGAGTACAACAAAATTACTAACGATTATAGCGTAAAAACAGGACGTCTTGCAGAGGAATACAGCAAAAGAATTACTCAAAATCAGGATAAAAAAGACGAGATAATTACAGAATTTAATGCTAAATCTCAAGAGATTAATAAACCTTTTTTAGCCCAATCTTATCAGTTTATACAAAACAATAAGAGCGCATTAACATCATTTTTTGCGGCTAATATTATGGCCGGCATGAATGCACCTGAATATGAAAACAAATTGATTGCATATAGCAAGGAAGCAAAAGAAAATTTTCCTAAAAATAAAGCAGTTGATGCTTTTTATAAACAAATGGAAGCTGCTGGCAAAGTTGCAATTGGGCAACAAGCACCAGAAATTACGGCTTTAACCCCAGAAGGTAAATCAATTAGTTTATCAAGTTTTAAAGGCAAATATGTTTTAATAGATTTTTGGGCTTCTTGGTGCGCACCCTGCCGACAGGAGAATCCAAATATTGTAAACGAATACAAAAAATTTATGGGTAAAAATTTTACAGTTTTTGGTTTTTCTTTAGATAATGATCAAGCAGCATGGCAAAAAGCGATAAAAGATGATGGTTTAGTTTGGGATCAGGTTTCTGAATTAAAACAATGGGATTCCCCAACTGCAAGGTTATATAATATCAATGCCATACCTGCTTCCTTCTTGGTTGATCCATCTGGAAAAATTGTTGCAAAAAATTTAAGAGGCGAGGAATTAAATGCTTTTTTATCTAAAAATTTGTAAATCAGCGTTTAAAATATTTGATATTTAAGAAATTGTTAAGAATTTGTGAACCTTAACAATTTCTTAATGTTATATTAACCGTTTGGTACTATCAATCGTATAATTTAGTAACAAAATAAATATATGAGCAGCAATAAGCCAAAAATTCTAATAGTTGATGATGAGCCAGATATTTTGGACTTAATAGAATATAATTTAAATAAAGAAGGTTATCAGGTTTATACTGCAACTAACGGTAAAGAAGCAGTAATAGAGGCAAAAAAAGTTATTCCAGATTTAATTATCCTGGATATTATGATGCCAAAAATGGATGGTATTGAAGCTTGTAGGGTAATGAGAACTATGCCCGAGTTTAAAAACACCTTTATGGTTTTTTTAACCGCTAGGAGCGAAGAGTATTCTGAAATTGCAGGTTTCAACGTTGGAGCAGATGATTACATTGCAAAACCAATTAAGCCAAGAGCATTAATCAGTCGCATAAATGCTATTTTAAGAAGAAACGTACAAGCAGAAGAAGAGGTAGATAATAAAATAGAAATTGGTGATTTAGTGATTGATAGAGAATCGTTTTTAGTTTATCAAAACGGAAATAAAGTAGTTCTGGCGAAGAAAGAATTTGAATTACTTTTTTTATTAGCATCTAAGCCTGGTAAAGTTTATACAAGGGAAGCCATTTTAAATAATATTTGGGAAGATTCTGTAGTGGTTACCAACCGCACAATTGATGTTCACATCAGAAAACTAAGAGAGAAATTAGGCGATACCTATGTAACTACGGTTAAAGGTGTAGGTTACAAATTTGATTCTAATAACTAAAATAAAATTATTTTTTTGTTACAAATGCTCTAATAATCACTATTACAAGTGGTTATTTTTTTTGTAAATTATTCTGCTTTGTGAATTATGTGTCTTTTACGGTTAAACTGTCTGAATATTGATTTACATGATTTAAGGATTGATATGCTACTTAATTTTTGTCATTTAGCTCTGTGAACTCCGCGTACTCTGCAGTTAAAATTTTATAACATTAAGAAGTTAAAGAAAATTAAGTATTGCTGTTTTCTTTATTGATTCGCATTTATTATTTGAACTTAAGATTTGAAATCTGTAGTTAATAACTATCCTCCTCAAAATAAAAAACCTATTTTTGCAAACTAAAAATATTTTGATT
>JACMNZ010000134.1 GCA_014378285.1 Pseudopedobacter sp. | reverse complement strand
GCTTTTACTTTTTAGTGATGCTGATGTAACAAAGAATTTTATTCTAACCAAAAGAAATTTTGCCTTATTTGGTTGAGGCGGCTTTGTAAATAAGTTTAAAATATTAACGCATTTGTACTTTTGTTTGTACAACTAATTGTACAAATATGTTAACAACTACCATATCGGATTTTAGAAAAGACATTAAAACTTATTTTGACAAATTTTCTAAAAACTTTGAAACTCTTATCATTAATAGCGGAAAAGATAATGGCGTAGTGATTATTTCATTAGATGAGTATAATTCTCTTTTAGCCACTAATTATGAATTGAGCTCTTTAAAAAATGAGCAGAGACTAGATTCGGCCATCCAAAAAATAAACAATAAAACCACATTTGAAAAAGAATTAATAAAATCATGAGATTTATCTTTGTAGAGGATTCTTGGGAAGATTATCTCTATTGGCAAAAAATTGATAAAAAAATTCTGGCTAAAATAAACGAATTTCTAAGAGGTATTTCTAGGATACCTTTTTCTGGAATTGGTAAACCTGAACCATTAAAACATAAATATAAAGGATATTGGTCTAGAAGAATTAATGACGAACATCGCTTGATATATAAAATTTATGAAGATGAGATTATAATTGCAAAATGTAGGTTTCATTATGATTAATTCTTAGATTTTACAATAATCCTATCAACAAATTAATCCAATCCCAATCATTATTTTATAATTAATATACCTTTGTTTCATCATGAACAAAGATTTTATAATAACGCTGTTTAGAAGACAACAAATGGCACAAACCATACCAACCAACCAATCAATTGCAGACTGGGCCTTAGAAATTATTGGTTTGATGTTTCCAGAGGCTTCTGATAAAATTTTTAATTCTGATGAGGAAATTGCACAAGAGTTTACCAAACTTCAACATCAGTTAAATAGACTTTTAGATTCAACACAAGCTTGTAAAGATTGTAATAACGATATTATATCTGCTCAATTTTTTGATGATATCCCAAATCTTTATCAAAAATTAAAAAAAGATGTTACTGCTTTAAATGATGGTGACCCAGCGGCAAATAACGAATTTGAAGTCATCAGAACTTACCCTGGTTTTTGGGCTATTGCTTTTTATAGGATTGCCCATCAATTATTAAAATTAAAAACCCCACTTATCCCAAGGATTTTAACCGAGTTTGCACATTCAAAAACAGGTATTGATATTCATCCGGGAGCACAAATAGGAGATTATTTCTGCATTGATCATGGTACTGGTATCGTGATTGGTGAAACCGCAATCATTGGCAAAAACGTTAAATTATATCAGGGTGTTACCTTAGGAGCTTTAAGTGTGAGCAAAAATTTAGCTGGCATTAAAAGACACCCTACCGTTGAGGATGGCGTAGTAATTTATAGTAATGCTACCATTTTAGGCGGACAAACTACAATTGGCGAAAACAGCATCATTGGTGGTAACGTTTGGTTGACTAAAAGTGTTCCACCAAACGCTACCGTTTATCATACACCATCCATAAAAGTTATTGAAAATTCTAATCATCCAATATAATGGCTACCATCATAGATTTAGTTGGGAACACCCCTTTAGTTGAGATTCAAAAATTAAACACTAACCCAAAAGTTAAAATTTACGCAAAGTTAGAAGGTAATAACCCTGGCGGAAGCGTAAAAGACCGAGCTGCTTTAAACATGATCAAAAGCGCTGTGGACCGTGGAGAGATTAAATCGGGAATGAAACTAATAGAAGCTACCAGTGGAAATACCGGAATTGCTTTGGCAATGATTGCTCGTCTCTTCGATTTGGAAATTGATATAGTTATGCCTAAAAACTCTACAAAAGAACGTCTCCAAACCATGGAAGCTTACGGGGCAAAGGTGATTTTATTAGATGATATTGAAAAATGTCGTGATTATGCTGATGAGAAAGGCGCATCTGGCGATTATTTTTTATTAAATCAATTTGCCAACGCCGATAATTATTTAGCTCATTATAAAACTACGGGTCCAGAAATTTGGAAAGATACCAATCATGAAGTCACCCATTTTGTAAGTTCGATGGGTACTACTGGAACTATTATGGGCACTTCTATGTTTTTAAAAGAACAGAATAAAGATATCCAAATTATAGGTTGCCAGCCGACAGAGAATTCTTCCATACCAGGCATTAGAAGATGGCCGAAAGCATATTTACCCAAAATATTTGATGCATCAAGAGTTGATAGGATTATTGATATTTCTGAAGAAAATGCCACACAAACAACTCGCCTCTTAGCCAGAAAAGAAGGAATATTTGCCGGAATGAGCAGTGGTGGTGGTTGTTATGCGGCTTTAAAGTTAGCTGAAGAATTAAAAGAAGGAGTTATTGTCTTTATCGCTTGCGATAGAGGTGATCGGTATTTGAGCAGTAATTTGTTTTCATAGAGATTACACAGATTTTCATATCCCGCAAATTCAAATTAACCCTAACAATCAAAAAAATGATAATTCAGGCGGATTTAAAAATTAGGGAATCCATACTAACACTTTCTCAAAAATCATAAAAACATCATTTTTAAAATTACCGTCTGCCAAACTGTCATTTACCGTAAAATTCCTTAGTTTTGCATTCCAAATAAAAAGCAAATGTTAGAATTAGATTTACCTTCTAAACAACACGATGAAAATCGACAGGGAGAAGCCTTAATCTTAGAAAAAAAGCAGGGAAAAGATGGAGTAGAGCGAAAGTTATATATTGAGAGTTACGGCTGCGCCATGAATTTCTCTGATAGTGAGATTGTTGCCTCCATTTTAAGTGATGAGGGTTTTATCACTACTTCCGAATATGAAGAAGCAGATGTGATTTTTATCAATACTTGCTCTATCCGTGAAAACGCAGAGACAAGAGTACGCAATAGACTTAAACAGTTTAAAGCCATCAAAAGACAGAATAAAGATTTAGTAATTGGTGTATTAGGCTGCATGGCAGAACGTTTAAAAGCTAAGTTTTTAGAAGAAGAGAAATTAGTTGATGTAGTTGTTGGCCCTGATGCTTATCGCGATTTACCCAACTTAATTGCTCAAGTAAATAGCGGACAAAAAGCTATAAATGTTTTATTATCAAGAGAAGAAACTTATGCAGATGTAAGTCCGATAAGGTTAAATTCTAACGGGATCAGCGCATTTGTTTCCATTATGCGTGGTTGCGATAATATGTGCTCTTTTTGCGTTGTTCCGTTTACTAGAGGACGAGAACGCAGCAGAGATGCATATTCTATAGTTAAAGAAGTTCAAGATTTATATAACGAAGGCTATAAGGAAGTTACGTTATTAGGGCAAAACGTAGATTCTTATAAATGGACGCCTCATCCCCGGTCCTTCTCCAAAGGAGAAGGGAGCGTAAAAGATAATTCTGAATCTGAAAATTCAGAATTATCAATAAACAATAATGCAAGTAACTCTCTTTTATACGGAGAGGGCTGGGGTGAAACCATTAATTTCGCCAACCTTTTAGAAATGGTTGCTCAAATAAGTCCAGAAGTTAGGGTGAGGTTTTCTACCTCACATCCGAAAGATATTACGGATGAAGTTTTGGAAACTATTGCCAAATATGAGAATATATGCAATTACATCCATTTACCCGTTCAATCAGGTAATTCTAGGGTTTTGGATTTAATGAATAGGACTTATACTAGAGAATGGTATTTAAATAGGATTGATGCCATCAGAAGGATTATTCCGACTTGTTCTATCTCTACCGATATTATAGCTGGTTTTTGTAGTGAAACCAAAGAGGAGCATAACGAAACTTTGAGTATGATGGAATTGGTGAAATATGAGTTTGCTTACATGTATTCTTATTCTGAAAGACCGGGAACGCCTGCTGCAAAAAAATTCGCAGATGACATCCCCGAAGAAGAAAAACAACTAAGGTTGAGAGAGATCATAGCTTTGCAACAGGAAAATAGTTTTTACAGGGCACAAAAAAGAGTTGGAAAAACTGAAAGAGTATTAATAGAAGGATTATCAAAAAAATCGAAATCAGATTATTGTGGTAGAAGCGATCATAATCATATGGTGATTTTTCCTGTAATTGAAGGATTTAAACCTGGTGATTATGTTGATGTTTTAGTAGAAAGAACAACTACTGCTACTTTAATTGGGAACATTTTGGATTAGTATTTAGATATGAGATGTTAGATCTGAGACTTACAAAACTTGTTAAAAAACATTTCTCTTTTGTAAAGCTTATCCTTTAAATTATCATTCCATAACCTAAATTTAAAAAATAAAAAGAAGGTTTGCAGATCCTCATTTCTCAAATCTCACTACTCATATCTTAAAAAAAATATGGACGTACAAGAAATTAAACAAAGGTTTGGAATTATTGGAGGTTCGCCGCTAATAAACAGAGCCATTGATATAGCCCGGCAAGTGGCACCAACCGATATTACGGTTATGATTACTGGTGAAAGTGGTTCTGGAAAAGAAGTTTTCTCACACATTATCCATCAGTTAAGCGCCAGAAAACACGGGCCGTTTATAGCTGTAAATTGTGGTGCAATACCAGAAGGAACCATTGATTCTGAATTATTTGGACACGAAAAAGGTTCTTTTACAGGCGCTCATGAAGCTAGAAAAGGCTACTTTGAAGTGGTAAACGGAGGGACAATATTTTTAGATGAAGTAGGCGAACTTCCTTTAGGCACTCAAGCCAGATTATTACGTGTAATAGAATCTGGAGAATATATTCGTGTAGGTTCTTCTAAAGTTCAGAAAACGGATGTTAGGGTTATTGCGGCAACAAACGTAGATATGTTTGATGCGGTAAAAGCAGGTAAATTTAGAGAAGATTTATATTACCGATTAAATACCGTTCCTCTTAAAATTCCGCCTTTGCGAGATAGAAAAGAGGATATTCACCTTATTTTTAGAAAATTTGTTGCCGATTTCTCTGATAAATATCGTTCGCCAAACGTAACTTTAGATGATGGCGCAATACAGGTTTTGATCAACTACAATTGGCCAGGAAATGTTAGGCAACTAAAAAATATTGCCGAGCAAATTGCCGTTTTAGAAAAAGACAGAAACATTACCGCTCAATCTATTATCAATTACATTCCGAACGATAATAGAAGTTCTTTCCCAATGCGGGTGAATCAAAATGGTTCAAAAGAGGATTTTTCTGAACGTGATATTCTTTACAAAGTTCTTTTCGATATGAAAAAAGACATGGTAGAGCTTAAAAAATTGGTGATAGATATTATTAGCCATGGTGGCAACGTTTCTAATTATGCAGAGAATAATCCGCAAGTAATCAATTCTTTGTATGAAGATGTAGAAATGCCGGTAAATGAATCTACTTTAACCATTCAGCAGCCGGTAAATTATAACCGCCCTGATGATTATCACATTAACCATCAAGATGTGGAAGAGGTAGAAGAATCACTTTCATTAATTGATAAAGAGGCTGATATGATTAAAAAAGCATTAAAAAAACATAAAGGAAAAAGAAAAGCCGCTTCAGAAGAATTAGGTATTTCAGAACGTACCTTATACAGAAAAATTAAAGAGTTAAACCTCAATTAAGCATGAAAATTAAAATATTATTTTTCTTATTTATTCCATTTTTTATGCTCCAAAGTGGTTGCGGAGTATATTCATTTACAGGAGGTTCTATTTCTGCAGGGATGAAAACCGTTTCTGTTTTGGTTTTTGAGAATACGGCACAATTGATAAACCCAAACTTGAGCCAAGCTTTTACAGAAGATTTAAAAAGCCGTATCCGTTCACAAACTAGCTTAAGTTTTGTAAGAGTAGAAGGCGATGCAAATTTTCAAGGGAGAATAACCGATTACACCATCCAACCGGTTGCAATCCAAGCAAATCAACAACAAACGGCGGGCTTAACACGCTTAACAATTACTATTCAGGTTAAATACGCCAATAAAATTGAGGTTGATAAAAGCTTTGATCAAACCTTCACTCGTTTTAAAGATTTTAATTCTCAAGGCGCTCCGTTTACTACACAAGAGGCTACTTTAGTAAAAGATATTAATCAGCAACTAACAGAAGATATATATAATAAGGCTTTTGCCAATTGGTAGGCTTTTTATTACCTTCACACATAAATAATTACAAAAGGCAATAAAGTGAGTAAACAAATTACCGAAGAAGATAAATTTCTGATTTTTCATTCTAATCCAACAGAAATTAGTAAAAATCAGTTATCGGAAATCAATTCTTTGATTGGTAAATATCCTTATTGCCAAAGTTTGCATTTTTTATCAGTTAAAGCAGCCAATGAAATTACAGAAAAATCTCATTATTTGGCTAATGCCGCAGCTTTTGCATCTTCCCGAGAAACCCTTTTCAACTTTTTAGAAAATACCCAATCTTTTACAAGTTCCATTAATGAAGAATTGGAGGTCGTAAATCCATTAAAAGAAGCTGAAACAGTAAATAAAGATTTCGGACAAGCATTTGGTGTAGATTTAAATCAAATGATTGTCAAAGAGCAACCTTTAGAAATAGAAGATGCTGATAATTTAGAGCAAGAAAATGAAATTAATGCGATTTCTGACGCGTCAAATAAGATAGAAACCTCATCAGAAAATAATTTGGCTTTCGCCGATAGCGATATTGAAGTTTCAAATCAAGAACAATTAACTGAAACTATCAAAGAGGAAAACGAAACATTACAAAGAGTAGAAAATGTAGGAATCGAGAATGAAAACATTTTAATTGAAGAAAAAGATCAGGCTTTAGTTGATATTGATAATCAAAATAATTCTTTAGAGACTTCCATTGAAAATGTAATAGTAGAAGAAAATGAAATTGAAATACAAGAAATTCATCATAATATAAATAATGAAGAACTTAATGTTTTAATTACAGAAAAGATTGAGAAAAAAACGGCCAATGAAAAAATTGATGAGTTAAACGAAGATGAAAAGAATCAGCCTTCTGTTGAGATTGAGCAACAAGAAAATATCGAGGACCAAACCCTAGAGGAAATATCTGCGGTAGCAAATGAAAAAGATACAATTGAAGAAATAAAAATTGAGGATGAAGATAATGAGGCTTCCGCCGAGATTGAGCAACAAGAAAATATCGAGTCCGAACCCGTTGAACAACCATCTGCGGTAGCAAATCAATATGAGATTGATTTGGTGGAGGAAGTATCAAATGAAACCGAAGAAAACCAGAAAGCTATAAACGAAGAAAATAATCAAGTTTTAGCCGAGGTTGAGCAAAGCGTGGATATTGAAGACCAAACTCAAAAAGAAATAGCAGAGATTGAAAATGAAATTGTACTGGTTAAAGATAAAACTGACAGCATTGAAACTGATCAAATTAAAACTAAACCAAATAGAAAATCTTTAGAAGAAATTTTATTTGACAGCCCAGTTCAATCAGATTTCTTTGCTTTTACAAAAGAGAAACCAAAGGCTAAGGAAATTATTCAACAAAACATAAAAGAAGAAGAAAATGCGACAACAGTTTCTCAATACAATGATGATTCTTTGCCTTATACTTTTTTATGGTGGCTAAATAAGACAAGAAAAGAACATTCTTTAAATAATAATCAGCCTTATGTTGCTTCAAAACCTGCTCAACAAAAAAAAGAAAATAAAGCTATTTCTGCAGACCCTTTGAACCATCAAATTGCTGAAAATATTTTCCATTTACGCAGTGTAGAAGACGTGGAAAAAAATAAACAAAACGCTAATTTTACAGTCCCTTATAATTTTAGGCAAAAAGAGCATAAAATTATAGAGAAATTTATAAAAGAAGAGCCACAAATAAAACCCCCTGCGGCAAATAAAATAGATACAGAAAATAAAGCTAAAAAGAGTTCTGAAGATACAAATGAAGTTGTTTCTGAAACTTTAGCGAAAATTTATGTAGAGCAAATGCTTTATCACAAGGCCTTAGATGTTTACAAAAAATTAAGTTTGAAATATCCAGAAAAAAGCACTTACTTTGCTAGTCAAATAAAATATTTAGAGTTAAAAGTTAATTAGAAAAAAATATGGTTACGTTTTTAGTGATATTGGGAATTCTGGTTTGTATTATTTTAGTACTACTTATTTTAATACAAAACCCAAAAGGTGGTGGTCTTTCTTCAGGGTTTTCTTCTTCTAACAATATTATTGGTGTGCAACGTACTGGTGATTTTTTAGAAAATGGAACATGGGGATTAGCAATTACTATTATGGTTGTTGCAATCTTCATTAATATCACTGCTCCAAAAACCGGTGCAGCCGTAAATTCAGATTCTAAAATTCAAGAACAAATTGATAAAACTGCTGCCCCAAGTGTGTTACCTCAAATGCCAGTTGCAACAGATTCTACAAAAAAATAATTAGGATATATCCCTAATTAAAAAGACCTTTTAGCAATTACTAAAAGGTCTTTTTAATTAGGGATAATTTTCTCTCTTAAAATTTACAGCAACTCAGGTTTAATTTTATCCCTAAAATTTGAAACAAACTTTTGCAGTTTTGGCTCTATAACAGCCATACAATAACCCTGACTTCTATTATTTAAAAAATAATCTTGGTGATAATTTTCTGCTGGATAAAACTGCTCTACTGCCGAAACTTCTGTTACTATATCTTTAGAAAAAACCTTTTCTAAATTTAACTGATTTAACATTTCTTCTACTTGTTGTTTTTGCTCATCGTTTTCATAAAAAACTACAGATCTATATTGCGTTCCTCTATCTGCACCTTGTTGATTTAAGGTTGTTGGGTCGTGGGTTTTAAAAAAAATGAGCAATAATTCTTGAAATGAAACTAAATCAGTATCATAACTGATTTGTATAATTTCTGCATGGCCAGTTTTGCCACTACAAACCTGCTCATAAGTTGGGTTTTCTATTTGTCCGCCCATATAACCGGATATTGCACTTTGCACTCCGTTAACTGCGGTAAAAATTGCTTCTGTACACCAAAAGCAGCCTCCACCAAAATTCGCCTTTTCAATATTCATAATTTATAAACGATAGTTATTTAAATTAGTTTTAATGATTTATCCTAAATAATCATGCCCAATAATATTAATAATTTTCACAATTTTGTTTTAAATAAAATCAGAAACATCAAAATAAAAATTTAAGTCTTAATGGAACCCAAATCTTTTACACTTACTAATAGAGAAAACATGAAAATTACTATCACTAACCTTGGTGGTAGAATAGTTAGCATTTTTGTGCCTGATAAAGATGGTGCATTGGTTGATGTTGCTTTAGGTTATGATGATTTAAAAAGCTATCAAAAAAAAAATGAGCCTTATTTTGGAGCTATAATTGGCAGATATGGCAATAGAATAGCTAGTGGAAAATTTAATTTAGATGAAAATGTTTACCAATTAGAGATAAATAATGGCCCCAATGCTTTACATGGCGGTAGCGATGGATTTCATGATAAATTTTGGAATGTTGAGCAACCTAATGATAAGACTTTAATTCTTACTTGTTTTTTTGCTGATTGCGAAGGTGGATTTCCTGGAAATCTTAAAGTTAAAGTAGTTTATTCATTAACCGATAATAATGGTTTACAAATAGATTACTTGGCTACCACCGATAAAAAAACAATCATAAATCTTACAAACCACACCTATTTTAATTTAAACGGAGTAGATAGCAAAACTGATATCTTAAACCATATCTTAACAATTGAAGCTGATAAAATTGTTGAAATTGATAAAACTTCAATTGCTACCGGAGCATTATTATCTGTAACAAACACTCCTTTCGATTTTAGAAAACCAACAAAAATTGGTGATA
Organism: Pseudopedobacter sp.; assembly: GCA_014378285.1. GTDB lineage: Bacteria > Bacteroidota > Bacteroidia > Sphingobacteriales > Sphingobacteriaceae > Pseudopedobacter. The sequence continues at coordinate 1,384 of JACMNZ010000134.1, read as the reverse complement.
GAATTGAAGAAAATCATGAGCAGTTAGAATTGGGGAATGGATACGACCATACTTTTGTTTTTGATAAATTAGATGGCGCTTTAGAAAAAGCAGCTACTGTTTATAGCCCAAAAACAGGAATAAATATGGCTGTTTTTACACAAGAACCCGGAATGCAATTGTACACTGGTAATTTCTTGACCGGTAAAGACAAAGATGGGAAGAATGGAAATGCTTATCCTTTTCGTTCTGGATTTTGCTTAGAGACACAACATTTTCCGGATTCTCCCAACCATTCTAATTTCCCTTCGACAGTTTTAAACGTTGGGGAAACTTATGAAAGTACAACCATTTATGAATTTGGGATTCAGAATTAAATCTATTTTTCTGCTAAAGCCTCGCCATCAAATTTGATTCCGTCCCAACCATTTACTATAAATTGACGGATATTTTGGTGGTCTGTATCGTTTGGAGTTTCTAAAACTGATTGATAGTGCTCTGCAAATAAAGACAAAGTATTTTCTTTGGTTAAACCATTCATTTTAGCAAAAGAAAATACTTTTGCGCTTCCTTGGTTTTGGTTAGACTCATTATTAGCATCTCCGTTTTTAAAAGCAGTTGCTGTGTGATTATAATTTTCATCAATGAATGAAATCACTTCTGAAAATTGTGTTTTGCTATCTTTCAAATTTTGGATTAGGGTTTGGATTTTGGATTTCATTAAATAAAATATTGTATGATTGTTATGATTTTAATTTTTTTATTGCGTTAACGATTGAAGCGGCATCCTTTTTTTTTCAGAAAAAAAGATATAGCGGAAAGCGTGTTAAAACGCCCAAATTAAAATCCACAGCCTCAAAATAAACCTTCAGATTATTTTATCTCCACTCTTTATACAGATTTATCAGTCCATTAGTAGAGCTATCGTGAGTGCTAACTTCATTGTTTTCCTTTAATTCGGGAAGGATTTTCCCTGCTAATTGCTTACCAAGTTCTACGCCCCATTGATCAAAACTGAAAATATTCCAGATAATTCCCTGTACAAAAATTTTATGCTCGTACATGGCAATTAAAGACCCTAAAGTTTTTGGCGTAATCAATTTCACTAAAATTGAATTGGTAGGGCGATTACCTTCAAAAACCTTAAATGGAGCGATTTTATCTCTTGATTCTTGATTCTTATCTTTCATTTCTTCCAATACTTCTTCCTCCGTTTTACCGTTCATTAAAGCTTCGGTTTGAGCAAAAAAGTTAGATAAAAGCATTTTATGATGTTCGCCAAGCGGATTATGCGATTTTGCAGGAGCAATAAAATCGCAAGGGATTAATTTTGTGCCTTGGTGTATCAATTGATAAAAAGCATGTTGTCCGTTTGTGCCCGGCTCGCCCCAAATAACTGGACCAG
>JACMNZ010000583.1 GCA_014378285.1 Pseudopedobacter sp. | reverse complement strand
TTTTTTCATGTCAAATTTTTTCATGGTTTAAGATTTTATTTCCTGATAGGAATGAAAAACCATGCTAGAGTTTAATGGAGTGTTGGCTTTGGGAAAAGATTAGCATTTGGTAGGCGAGTAGCAGTTTTAAGTAATGGCTGACGTACAAATAAAAGAAGGTTATAATTGCAGTATGTACCGTATCATTATTTTCTTATTGCTATCCGTTTCTGCAAAAGCGCAGGACGTTTATAAAACACCCTCTGGTGCAAAATACCATTTGGCTACCTGCCGCATGGTGAAGAATGTATCTGAAAAAATAACGATTGCGGAAGCTGCAAAGCTTGGGCTTGAACCTTGTAAAATATGTGCGCCTATGTTTGTTGCCGGCGCCATACAAAAACCTAAAACTACCCAAGGCCAAAGCGGCACCGTACAATGCAATGGCTACACCAAAGCCGGAAACCGTTGCAGGCACATGACGGGCATTGGCAATGGATATTGTTACCAGCACCAGCAGTGAAGGGTTATACAATAAAAAATGCCGACCATGGAAGGCCGGCATTGTAAAATGATTAATAGTTTAGGATAACTATTTGTTACCTCTACCACCACCGGATGCATTACCTGTAGTAGATGGAGCGTTCACCAGTCCTGATGACTTTGCCATACTTTACGTTTTAAAGATTATAAAAATTGTTTTCTGCCTACTATTACCAAGCATCTTGTGGTAACCATTCTTCGTGAAAATCGTCCGCATCATTATCATAATTACCATCAGAATTATTGTTTGTATTATCATCGTCATCGTCAGTGTTGTCTGTATTCCTGCTATTATGATATTCTGAATGATTCGGGTTTAATTGATTAGCATGATTATCCAAATCTGCTTGTGTTGTTTCTTTTTTGTCTTGCATAATTTTAATTTTTATCAAAATTATGAAGCTGTGATAATGCTATCAGAAACAGCGGAATTAATTGACTTTTTAGCAAATATTTCCTCCATATCATTTTTTAGCACTTCGTCATTATTGCCGTAGCCATTCTTTATTGCCAATTCTTTAAAAAATGTAAATGGGAAAATATTAAAATTCAGTTCCTCCTTGTGTATAACATAAGACAGGTTCTTGTATAAATTTGAAGGTCCCCCATTTATCAAATGGGACAGATCTTCTTTATTGAAACTTAATTTTGAAATAGGGTTATCTTTATTTAGAGATTTGTAAAGCAACATGTAATCTAATAAGGACAATTTGTAGCTGTTGTTCACGTCTTTTAAATTGCTTAGGAGAGATTTATATTCTTCAGGTATATCTTCATTGCACCTTTGTATCCATTGATGTTTCTCAATAAAATCAATCCATTTTACAAAAGTTTCATTGCTTATACTAAACTCGTCGCAAATAGTTTGTTTGTTAATCGATTTTTTAGAAAATAGTGGTTGGAAAACTTTATACCTAATAGAACTTTTTTCAAATTGTTTTTTTCTTAACAACTCTATTTGATAGGGGTTGGTAATCTTTTTGAATAATAGTTCATTATCAATTTCTTCGACTCTGGTAAAAAAAATTGATAATTTAAAAGGCTGCCCCTCTTCGAATCCAGATAAATATTCCCAAAAATCTGCATTTTCGAAAGCCCTGATAGCTTCATCTTGAGAAGTATATAATGGGTTGTTTAGAAATTTATTTAAATCAAGCTTAGCTTTAATTTTTGAACCATAAATCCAGATAAAATATAATTCTAATAATTTTGAAGTGATTCTACCTTTAATATTAAACATGGTCTCTAAAGTCTTTTAAATTTCTAAACATTATAACATGGGTATGTATATTTCTTATTAGTTACTATTATCCAGTAAAGTATGGGAAGGCCAAAGCTCTTAAATAAAAATGTTTCATCTGGCTGTTTTTTACGCCACGATTCCCTTCTCAAAAACCACATACTCTTTCCTCCTCGAAATAAGTAATGTTTAACCTGTGCTAGATGGGGGATGAACAGACCGCCAAGGGTGCATCTGCTTCGACCTAATATAGGTATACAGGTAAATGGATTAATCTTGATGTTGTTGTATGGAAAAAGCTGAAATGCGAAAACTTACTTTAGCACTTGAGGTTTATCTGAGCGAACGTTGCGTGAGACACGCACCGAGGCGGAGGACTTAGAAGTGAAGTTTAATTGCCCTTAATGCAGCTTTTTAATTTCGCCCTTTTCTTCATCAACTATTCCTTTTAAAATTTTTGTTGCATTAAGTGATGTTACTACTTTTTTACCGGTTTTAGCTTCCAGTTCTTTCATGGCTACTTTGGCCACATGGCCGCCTTGTTTTGCTACGAGTTTGCTTGCTTCAAAATTTTCAGGGTTGGTAGCTGCAGAAATATCTTTTGTAGAAGCTTCTGCAAGCATATTTAAAATAAGTTCCGTATTGGTCATATTATCTCGCAGGTTTTCCTTTTTAAGACCCTTCAATACTTTATACTCCATGGTTGTTTTGCCTGCCCAAGCCTTTGTAATTATATCAGTCAAAGTTGCAAATTGTTGCCCTTCTTTCAATCCTCTTTTTCTCCATTCATCCGTAAGTTCTTTTCTTATTTCTATACTTTTTAAGCGTTGGTTAATCCACGCTTCAGAATAACCCAATT
>JACMNZ010000133.1 GCA_014378285.1 Pseudopedobacter sp. | reverse complement strand
AAATTACAGACCTATCAATTACATCAAAGGGCTGAAGTTTGGTTCCCAATAATAGAACCCATATTAAAAAAATACGGAATTCCAGACGATTTTAAGTATATCCCTTTGATTGAAAGTGGTATGAAACGTGGCCAATACTCACCAAAAGGTGCAGCAGGATTATGGCAATTTATGCCACAAACTGGCAGAGATTATGGTTTAGCGGTTAATAGTAATGTTGATGAGCGTATGAACGTTAGATTATCAACTATTGCAGCGGCTAAATACATAAAAGAATTATACAAACAATTTGATAGCTGGACATTAGCTGCAGCTGCTTATAATGGCGGTGAAGGTAGGATTTGGCGACAAATTAAATCTCAGAAACAGGATGATTACTTTAAAATGAAATTAAATAAAGAAACGGGTAAATATGTTTACAGTTTAATTTCTATGAAAGAAGTAATTGAACACCCAGAAGAATACGGTTACAAAATTAGAAATGCTAGGAGACTACTAGCGTTAAAAGATTAAAACAAATATTTCAAAAAGCAATATTGAAGCCTTCTAAGATTTTTAGAAGGCTTTTTTATTAAAATAATGTTGGGTTTTCTGCAGCCATCATCGGAATATGTAAATTTAAATCTAATGCTTTGTTTAGCTTTTCTATAAAATAAGCAGATAATAGGGGAGAAGCCTTTTCTATATTTTGGTGTACAAAAAAGTTAAGTTCTTGTAAACCTTCTTTTTTCCATTCCACAATTCTTTCTATCCAATCATCTAATCTTTTATAATCGCTTTTATGATTTGCACCTACATAACGAATAAACGCTTGTGGAGTAGTGAGTTTCATGTGTAACATGTCTCTTCTTCCGGCGGTATCCACAATTATATTTGAGATTTTATGTTTATGAAAGAGTTCAAAAATTTTATCAGCTATTTCCTCTTCTGTAAACCATTCTTCATTTCGTAGTTCAATGGCTAGCGGAATAGCTTTAGGAAACTCTGTTACCAAAGTTTTTAACCGGTCAAAATCTTTTGGTTTAAAGTTATCATGCAACTGCAAAAACACCATTCCCAGTTTTTCCTCAAAATTACTTATGGCATCGCAATACTGAATTAAAGGTTCTTTAATATTGTTTAATCTCCTAAAATGACTTATCGTGTTAGATATTTTCGGAAAAAATTTAAAGTCGGTAGGTGTTTTTTCTTTCCAGGTAATTACTTGTTCCCTATCAGGAATTTTATAAAATGTTGCATTTAGCTCAATCGAATTAAATTGAGTAGAATAATATTCTAGCTCATCTTTTGTTTTTTTCGGATAAAAACCCTTTAAATCGGTCTTGTTCCATTTTGCACATCCAACATAAGCTTCAAATTTTTTATTCGTTTTATTTTTATTCAAAACGCTTAAAGTTTGCTTATCATCAGCCGGAAGGCTAAAATCTATTTCAGCGGGATTATCTACTTTTCCAAATTGCATTTTTAAAAATACAGATGTAAAATGAAAGTATGATAACTAAAATGAAGAATTTGAAATAAATAGCTAAAAATTATTTCACTAAATACTTTTCTGCAAATCCCTTACAGTCTAAAACTTCCAAATCGGCAAAATAAAAATCTTTTAAATTTTCTGTGAGAATACAATCGCAACCAGCTTGTTCTGCAACATAATATTCCAGACCATCTTCAAAATCATGAACTCTTTTATTCTCTAAAGTTTTAAGAATTGCTCCTCTTAAATTTTCTACAATCACAATATGCTCTAAAATAATTTTTATTTTATTCTTTGCTACCGAGGATGATGTTTTCTTTTCTGCAAAATAGAAAGCGCTTGCCAAGCAAACAGGGGAGGTGTATAAAGTATATTTAGGCTGGTCGGCAAGACTTATAATCCTTGCAGCGAGAGAAAAAATTGGATATTCTTTATTTAAGACTGCTACTAGGATATTGGCATCTAAAAAAATCTTCATTTTTTAGAGTCAAAAAAATCTGATTTATCTATCTTTTT
>JACMNZ010000582.1 GCA_014378285.1 Pseudopedobacter sp. | reverse complement strand
TGGTATTTGTGGCTCGGGAAATTTAAAGGCATTTGGGTTTCCTGTTTTTGCATATTTATCAACTAATGGACCTCCTGGGTAAGGCAGGTCTAGTATTTTTGCTGTCTTATCAAATGCTTCGCCTGCGGCATCATCCAAAGTTTCACCTACAATTTCCATATCAAAATAATCTTTTACCAAAACTATTTGAGTATGTCCACCAGAAACTGTTAAACACAAAAAAGGAAATTTAGGAAGTGCTTTGTCACCATCTGGAATAAAATGCGCTAAAATATGCGCTTGCATATGATTTATTTCAATTATTGGAATACCATTTGCTAAAGCAAAGGACTTGGCAAAGGAAGTTCCGACTAATAAAGAACCTAACAAACCAGGACCGCGTGTGAAAGCTACTGCATCTATCTGTTTTTTATCTATTTTAGCTGCGACAATTGCTTGATGAACAGCAGGAACAATATTCTGTTGATGAACTCTGGAGGCTAGTTCTGGGACTACACCACCATATTTTTCGTGGATGGTTTGGTTTGCAATAATATTTGATACAATTTTGCCATCAATACAAACGGAGGCTGAAGTTTCATCACAAGATGATTCGATTCCAAGAACAATTGACACAAGTGTGGGTTTAAAATTTAAAAATACAAAATTATCAAAAAAGTTTTCAAAATAACGCTTTACATCATAATTGCGCTCTTATTAATTTTTGGAGGCATTATATTTTCATTACAATTTAAGTCTGTACAAACTTGGGCGGCAAAAAAAGCTGCAGCTTACCTTTCTGAAAAACTTCATACCACCATTGGCGTTCAAAGTTTATATATAGAACCCTTTAGCAAAGTTATTCTTGAAGGATTTTATATAAAAGACTTAGACCAAGATACTTTAATAAAAACCCCAAAACTATCAGTTGATATCACTGATTTCTCAATTTTTACTTTAGACGGTATTACATTGAAAAACATCAATTTAGAGAACGGGAAAATATATTTAAAAACATATAAAGATAGTACCAGTAACCTAGATTTTATTACAGCCTACTTTCGTACCCCAAAAGATACCACTAATATTAGCAAGCCATTTAATCTGGCTTTGAATGATGTTAATTTACATAACATCGAATTTAAATATAAGAATTACCTTCATAAAGACACTGTAATAAAAGGAGTAAACTATAATGATGTTTTGATTAAACACCTGAGTACGAATATCCAAAATATTGACATTAAGGACCATATTTTTAAAGCACAAATTAACCATTTATCTTTTCAAGAAAAAAGTGGCTTTATTCTGAAAGATCTAACTGCCAAAACCACGATAGATTCTAATCAAATTGTTTTGGAAAATTTAAGATTAACTACTCCAAATACGCAGCTTACCAACTATTTCAGTATGAAGTTTAAGGACTTCAATGACTTTAACGATTTATCCAATAAAGTCATTTTAGAAGGCCACTTTAAAGATACCAAGGTTTACGCAAAAGACATCGCATTTTTTATTCCGGATCTTGCAGGC
>JACMNZ010000132.1 GCA_014378285.1 Pseudopedobacter sp. | reverse complement strand
TTTCAGTCAAAACATTCCACCAACTCTTAACCCAAATTTTGTTAATTTTGCACCTTTATTAGCATTTTTATTTTAAATGGAGTTTAAGTTAACCAAAAAAGACCCACATTCTAAAGCGAGAGCGGGCGAAATCACAACGGATCACGGGAAAATACAAACTCCAATTTTTATGCCCGTGGGTACTGCCGCAACCGTTAAAGCGGTGCACCAAAGAGAACTAGCTGAAGACATTAAAGCTCAAATTATATTAGGAAATACTTATCATTTATACCTACGTCCGGGTTTAGAGACCATAAAACTAGCTGGTGGTTTACATAAATTTAACGGTTGGGACAAGCCTATCTTAACAGACAGCGGTGGTTATCAGGTTTATTCTTTAACAGAAGTAAGAAAGATCAAGGAAGAAGGAGTGACTTTTAAATCTCACATTGATGGCTCTAAACATCTTTTCACACCAGAAAATGTGATGGACATTCAAAGGGTAATTGGTGCAGATATCATCATGGCTTTTGATGAATGTACTCCGTATCCTTGCGATTATCATTATGCAAGACGATCCATTGATATGACGCACAGGTGGTTAAAACGTTGTATCAATAGGTTTGATGAAACCGTACCTCATTATGGATATTCGCAGACTTTATTTCCAATTGTGCAGGGTTCTGTTTATAAAGATTTAAGAGTCAAATCTGCCGAATTTATTGCAGCGCAAAACCAACAAGGAAATGCGATTGGAGGACTTTCTGTTGGCGAGCCAGCAGAAGAAATGTACGCCATGACAGAAGTGGTTTGTAATATTTTACCAGAAGAAAAACCAAGATATTTGATGGGTGTTGGTACGCCAATCAATTTATTAGAAAACATTGCTTTAGGTATTGATATGTTTGATTGTGTAATGCCAACAAGAAATGGTAGAAACGGGATGCTTTTTACAAGAAACGGTATCATCAATATAAAAAATGAAAAATGGAAGAACGATTTTTCTCCCATAGATTCAGAAAGCGATCTTTTCTCTGATTTAAATTATTCTAAAGCTTATTTAAGGCATTTAATACATTCTAAAGAGATATTGGGTGCGCAAATTGCCTCTTTACATAACTTACATTTCTATCTTTGGTTAGTTGGCCAAGCCAGAGAGAAAATAATTAGTGGCGATTTTTACGATTGGAAAAACAAAATGGTACAAGTTTTAGGTGTTAAATTGTAATTCGATTTTTTAAGATAAATGAAATTTTTAGACCGATATATTAAGATAATTGATTGGTACATCATCAAGAAATACTTAGGTACTTTCGTTTTTACCTTGGCTATTTTTACGGTAATTTCTGTTGTTTTTGATATATCTGAGAAGCTAGACGACTTTTTAAAAAGTGAGGCCACAAAAAGTCAGATTATTTTTCAATATTACGGAGGTTTTATTCCATTTTATTTAAACTTTCTATCTCCTTTAATCAATTTTATTGCGGTAATATTTTTTACGGCAAAAATGGCCGATCAAACCGAGATTGTTCCCATACTTTGCGGAAAAGCCAGTTTTAATAGATTTTTGAGACCTTATTTCATCGCTTCTACCCTCATATTTATTACTAGTATGTTTTTTAATCAATTGATTATTCCCGAGACTAATCGTTTGATGACAAATTTTACTAATACCTATTTAAAAGATAATAATACCTCTAGAAGTAATGTCCATATTAAACTAGACGAATCTACCTATGTTTATATGGAATCTTTTGAGAATAAGTCTAACACAGGTTATAGGTTCTCCTTGGAGAATTTTAATAAAGACGAATTGAAGTCAAAACTAATGTCTGATAGAATTTCTTGGGATTCTGTAGGCAAGAAATGGAAAATTTATAATTATACCATCAGATATGTAAATGGGTTAAAGGAAAGAATGGTTAGTGGGACAGAAAAAGATACAACTTTAGATATGCGTCCCATTGATTTTGACCTAAGAGATAATATTTATTCTGCGATGAACTACAAGGAATTGAACGAGAAAATTAAAAAAGAGAAAGTTAGGGGTTCTGGCATTATGGTAAATCTAGAGCTTGAGAAATACAAACGTTGGACATATCCATTCTCTACTTATGTTCTTACGCTTATTGGTGTGGCTTTATCCTCAAGAAAAGTGCGTGGAGGAGTTGGCCTGCCTTTAGGAATTGGGATTGGATTAAGCTTCTTATATATTCTGTTGATACAATTTTCTAATGTATTTGCCTTAAAGGGTGGCTTACCACCGATAATTGCCGTAATCATCCCCAATCTAATCTTTGGCACTATTGGAATTGTATTAGCAATTAGAGCCCCAAAATAAAATGAAATTAAATCTCGAAAGCAATCTGCTCATCTTGCACATTACAGTGATTGTATGGGGATTTACCGGTATCCTTGGTGCCTTAATAACCATTAATGAAGCTCATTTAGTTTGGTACCGAGTTTTAATAGCTTTTGTATCGTTATTTATTTATTTTAAATGGAAAAAAAGGAATATTAGAGTCAGCACAAATGTGTTTTTAAAATTGTTTTTTACTGGTGCAATTGTAGGCCTACATTGGATACTTTTCTTTGGCGCAATCAAGAATTCTACCGTCTCTGTTGCGATGGTTTGCTTATCATCATTAACGCTATTTACTGCCATATTAGAACCTATATTAAATAAGACAAAAATCTCTAGATTAGAGGTGATTGTTGGGCTTTTAATCATCTTTGGTATTTACCTTATTTTTAAGTTTGAGACACAATATAAAGTGGGTATAATTATGGGTTTATCTAGTGCTTTAT
>JACMNZ010000011.1 GCA_014378285.1 Pseudopedobacter sp. | reverse complement strand
ATTTCAATACTCCCCAAATCGTTTTCTAAGCCTAAAAATTTTGCTCCATTAATAGTTGCCCATTTTAAAATATCTGCGGTAGCAAAAGATTTAGTGTTTTTTATTAAAACTTTCATCTCGCTTAAAATATCTAAAACATCATTAGAGGCCAAACTATCGGTACCAATTGTAATTGGATAATTGGTATGTTTAAAAAAATCGATTTTTGGTAGTATATTCTCAATATACAAATTTGCATTCGGGCAAAAACACCAAAATAAGTCTAAATCAAAACGTTTTGTTAAATAAATATCTTTTAAGCAGGTGAAGGTGTTATGCACAAATAAAATCTTTTGACTTTTAGGCAAAAATGGAAGAATGGCTTGGATAGAATTTTTTGATTGCGCTTTAAAAGTTTCAGAATTAATATTCAAATCTTTAAAGAACTCTAAAAAAGAACCAGTTTTATGTTTATAAAGCTCGGCCTCAGCTTCACACTCTTGTAAATGTATGGCTATTTTGTTTTCGTTATTCTTGCAATACCTTCTTAATTCTTTTAATAAATTTTTAGATATTGAATAAGGAGCATGAACGGTTAAAGAAGTTGGCGTTTTAAATTCCGACTTTAAAGCGATTGCATCTTTAATGATTTGCTCTGTTTTTGTAGCATCAAGCCCAATCATCTCTATAAATGTGTGGTATTTAATTTTGCTTTTTTGCTTAATTTCTGATGAGATAGCTTGATTAGAAATATCGCCAACGGCAACAATACCATTTTGCCTCATTTGCTCATCAGCACTTTTCATGGCTTCATGAATTACATCTTCAGGAAAGTTTCTGGTAAAGATTACTTCTTTAATAAAAGAAATTAAGCCTTGTTGTTTCTTTATTTTTTGATGGAGATGAGAAAGTTCTAAATGACAATGTGTATTTATAAAGCCTGGGGTAATAATTCCATCATATCTTTCAATATGTGGGTCTAAAGAGACTTTTTCATCGGTAATAGCTAAAATTTTACCTTCATCATCGGTTACAACAATTCCTTTTGGTATGATCTCTCCAGTAATTGTATAAATAAAATCTGCACTAAAGCGTCTCATCAATAAAAAGCGTTTAGAATTTAAAATGATTTTATGAAAAAATTGTTCTAAAAAATCGAATTTTTTAAACTTACTGTTTTTAACAAAAAACCGTCAATTTATTCATCATAAAATTTAAAAATTTTACGCCCAATTTAATAATGCTAATTTTGTAACTGCTTTATGGAAGAAATTGTTAAAAAAGATATTAGAAGCTTAGAATTAAAACAGTTAAAGGATGTTTTTACCCAAATGGGCGAAAAATCTTTTAGGGCAACTCAGGTTTATGAATGGTTATGGAAAAAAGCCGCCCGTAGTTTTGACGAAATGAGCAACCTTTCTAAAGATTTAAGAGAGAGTTTAAATAATCATTTCGTTATTAATGCAGTAAAAATAAACAGTTCTCAATTTAGCACTGATAAAACCATAAAGAATACTTTTAAACTTTATGATACCCATTTAATTGAAGGTGTTTTAATCCCTACAACTGAAAGAATGACAGCTTGCGTATCATCACAAGTGGGTTGTAGCCTAACCTGTAAGTTTTGCGCAACAGGATATATGGAAAGAAAAAGGAATTTAAATGCCGATGAAATATATGATCAAGTGGTGCTAATTAATAACCAAGCAATTGAGAATTATGGTATTCCACTTTCCAACATCGTTTATATGGGCATGGGCGAGCCACTCTTAAATTATGCAAACGTTTTAAAATCTATCGATAGAATTACCGCCGAAGATGGACTGAATATGGCATCAAAAAGAATTACAGTTTCTACCGCAGGCATTGCTAAAATGATTAAAAAGTTAGGGGACGATGAGGTAAAATTCAATTTGGCATTATCGCTTCACGCAGCTAATGATGCTAAGCGAAATGAGATTATGCCAATAAACGAGCAGAATTCTTTACAAGCATTAGCTGAAGCTTTAAAATATTATTTTGCCAAAACCAAAAATCCGGTTACTTATGAATACATCATTTTTGATGGTGTAAATGATAGTTTAACAGATGCGATGGACTTGGTTAAATTTTGTAAACACGTTCCTTGTAAAGTAAATATCATAGAATATAATCCAATCTCTTTTGCAGATTTCACCAATGCCGATGTTGATAAAACCGAGATTTTTGCAAACTATTTAAAGAAACATGGTATCAATACACATATTAGAAGGAGTAGGGGGAAAGATATTGATGCCGCCTGTGGCCAATTAGCAGTTAAAGAAAGTATTAATTAATATATGGCTGCATCAATCAAACAGTTTTTTAAAGATTTTGATGCACTATTTTTTCCAAACATCTGTCAGGCTTGTGGCGGTTCTTTAGTGCAACAAGAAAACTGCTTTTGTACCATTTGTTTGCATCAATTACCTTATACCAATTACCATTTAACCCCAGATAATAAATTAGCAAAACAATTTTGGGGAAGGATTAAAATACAATCGGCGGCAGCTTTTTTATATTTTAATAAAGCTGGTAAGGTGCAAAACATAATGCATCAGCTTAAATATAATAACCAACCAAAAGTAGGAGTAGAGTTAGGTAAATTGTATGGCAAAGAATTGATTAAAGAGTTTCATTATACCCAAATTGAGGGAATTATTCCAGTTCCATTACACCCAAAAAAGTTTAAGAAGAGAGGATATAACCAAAGCGAACAATTTGCTAAAGGTTTATCAGAAATTTTAAAAGTTCCTGTTTTTACCGATATTCTATTTAGAGATTTAGAAAAAGAAAGTCAAACGGGAAAGTCTAGAAGTTTGCGTTTTGATAATATGGAAGCCGTTTTTAAAGCAAAACCAAATCATACAAAAATTAATAATGTGCTTTTGGTTGATGACACCATTACCACCGGAGCAACTTTAGAAACTTGCGCAAAGGTTTTACAGGACATTGGTATAGAAAATATAAATATTGTGGGCGTTGCTTTCACAGAATAATTAAATTAGTCCATATTTATTTAGATGAGAAATTCTGTTTTAGCGATTTTAATTTTAAGTTTCTTTATTTTTTCTTGTAGAAAAGATGATAAAATTGATAGTAGTCCAGATTTAAAACTTCAATTCTCTACAGATTCTTTACTTTTTGATACCGTTTTTACAAGCAGTGGCACAACCAACAGGGTTTTAAAAATCTTCAATTATAATAAAAACAGTGTTGTAATTTCTAATTTAAAACTAGCCGGAGGTAGCACTTCATCTTTTAAAATAAATATCAATGGCGTTGCCGCCGATGCCTTGCAAAACATAAAGATTAAGGGTAACGATTCAATTTATGTTTTTGTAAAAGCTTTTATCAACCCTAATAGTGCTGATTCTCCTTTTTTGATTGAGGATGAATTACAGATAAATCTAAATGGGAATCAGCAAAAAATCCCAATTGCAGCTTATGGACAAAATGCAGTTTACTTAAATAAAGCCCTTATAAATACCAATACTACATTTTTAAAAGGAAGGCCTTACATCGTTTATGATTATGCGATTGTAAACCCAAATGTAGTTTTAACGGTTCATCCCGGCGCTCGCATTTATTTTCATAAGGATGCTAAGCTTTTTATTTCAGGAACATTAAACGCAAACGGAACTTTAAAAGACAGCATTACTTTTACCAGCGATAGAACAGAAAGAATATATGATGATGAACCTGGGCAATGGGAAGGACTTCATTTTTTAAGACCAAGCATCAACAATAAAATTAACTATGCAGTTGTTAAAAATGCTTTAGCAGGTATTAGAGTAGATTCCTTGAGCAATAATGCTAACCCAAAATTATTACTAACCAATTCAATTATAAAAAATCATGAGATAGCTGGCGTTTTAGGTTATACTGCAAGTATTACCGGTATTAATAATTTAATGTACAATTGCGGACAGTATCTGGTTATTGGATTATACGGTGGCGATTATAAATTTTACCAAAATACCCTAGCAAATTTCAATTTTAACTTTCCACGTAAAACGCCCTCGGTTTATTTTAGTGATAATTTAAATGGAGATGCCAATAAAATATATGCTTTAAAAACACAATTCTTTAATAATATCATTTATGGAAGTTTACAAAAAGAATTAGATTTTAATAAAAAAGGAAATTTGGGCTTTGTCACAGATTTTCAAAACAATGGTGTAAAAACTGATAAACCAGATTTTGGGAACTCTAACATTTATAATCAAGACCCATTATTTTTAAATATAAGGAAAGAAAACTATCACATTCCGTCAAATAGTGTTATCAACGGTAAGGGAAAAGATTTAAGTAGCAATATTTATTTTATCGAATATATAAATAGAGATTTAGCAGGTAGAGCAAGAGTTTTTCCCTCATCATTAGGGTGTTATGAGAAGTAAAAATATTTTCATTTTTTATGTAACCTTATATAACCTGTTTACGTAAAAATATTCGAGAGCGTTAATTTAGATTAGAGAAGGCGGAGTTCAATAGGACTTCGCCTTTTCCTTTTTAAGGGATTTTCAAAAAAGCATTTTTTTAAATACTTTTCAAAAAAACTTTTTTTCCTCTGAGCTTAAAACAAAAAAACAGATTGAATTTCCATCAATCTGCTTCCATAAAATAATCAAAATAATAGATTTACCTTTAATTCAGCATATCGTTTTCACGGTCAACCTTTGGTCTTTCTGCTCTATTAGCCAATTCCCACGCGGTGTAAAAAACCAATTGGGCTCTTTTTGTTAATAATGGAAAATTGATTTTTTTAACCTCATCAGTTTTTTTGTGATAATCTTCATGTACTCCGTTAAAATAGAATATAATTGGGATGCCATGTTTGGCGAAGTTATAATGATCAGAACGATAGTAGAACCTGTTAGGGTCTGATGGTTCATCATATCTATAGTCTAATACCATGTTGGTATAAGTTTTATTTGTTTTCTCGTTAATCTCTTTTAAGGTAGAACTTAATTTTTCTGACCCAATAACGTAAATGTAATTTGCCGAATCTTGTTTTCCTTTATAAAGTTCACCAACTCTACCAATCATATCAATATTTAAATTTGTTATGGTATTTTCTAAAGGAAAAACCGGGTTTTCAGAATACCATTCAGAACCTAAAAGTCCTTTTTCTTCACCAACTACAGTCATAAATAAAATACTTCTTTTTGGACCTTTACCGGATTTTTTAGCTTTAGAGAAAGCTTCAGCAATTTCTAAAACTCCTGTAGTTCCAGAACCGTCATCATCTGCGCCGTTGTAAACATCGCCATCTTCACCTACGCCAATATGATCGTAATGAGCTGTAATTACTAAGACTTCATTTTTTAATTTGGCATCAGAACCTTCCATAAAACCTAGAACGTTTTTAGCTTCTAACGGAGTCATTTTACTTTTTATATCAACACTTAAATCAGAAAAGAAACTAAAAGTTACTGGTTTTGAAGTTTCTTGAATTTTAGCAATTAAGTCATCAATATTTTTAGTTGTAGTTTCCATTAGACTATTTATTTGCTCTTTGCTAAAATATAAATTGAGCAGATTTTCATTAGCAGCCTCTTTTCCTAAAACTAGAGAAGGTCTTTCAAAATAAGCTTTAGCGTTTTGCATCCTCGCCATATCATTACTTAAAGTGATAATAGCAATAGGATTTTTTGCTTTTAATGCAGTTAACTTTTTATTTCTACTAGTGCTCCAATCAGACATTTTTGTTGTTCCAGTAATTAAAGATTTTCCATCAACCATAGGTTCGCCAGTTAAAATGATAGCAACTTTACCAGTTAAATTGGTATTAGTTAAATCGTCATATTTATCTGAGGCAATTCCGTAACCTACAAAAACGAATTCTTTATACGTTGCTTTTGTATCGTTAAATGTGCCAGGCAAAATATAATAGTCTTTTAAAAACTCTAAAGTTTTACCACTTACAGCAATTTCTCTTTTATCAATAACTTTCTCTTTTAAATCTAACATTTGAAAATAAGAAGAGTTATTAACAGGACCTTTCAATCCAAAACTAACAAACTGACTTTTGATGTATTCAGCAGCTCTTAATGCGCCAGCCTTGCCTGTTTCGCGTCCTTCCATATCATCTGCCGCTAAGATATTTAATCTTTTAGATGCATCTTCTTTGGTGATGCTAGCGGCATATTTTATAGCCGTTTTATCTTGAGCATTAGCGTAAAATGTAAAAGCTAAAATTGGGATAATGATGAACTGTTT
>JACMNZ010000581.1 GCA_014378285.1 Pseudopedobacter sp. | reverse complement strand
ATATGGATTGTAATCTAATAAAAACTTAAAATTTGATTTTGTTAAATAATGAATTTCTGCATTTGGCAACTGCTGTTTTAAACATCTAATAATAGGAGAAGTGTAAATAATATCCCCCATAGAGCTAAATCTGATAACTAGTATTTTGATTTTTTTTGTGTTCAAAATCTATGCTTTTTTAGAATTAAATAAAGATTCTATTTCTTGCAAACTAAAAGCATTTAAACAATCAGTTTTAGTTAAACCGCCTTTGCGAGCAACGTTAATCCCGTATTGCATATCCAACAAACCTTCGGTACGGTGTGCATCAGGATTGATAGATAATAAAACGCCTTTTTGTAAAGCATATCTATGCCAGCGCCAATCTAAATCTAACCTTAAAGGATTTGCATTAATTTCTATAACTACTTTATTTGCTGCACAGGCATCAATAATTTTTTCAAAATCTAAGGGATAACCTTTTCTGCTTAATAATAACCTCCCAGTAGGGTGGCCTAAAATTGTTGTATATGGATTTTCTATTGCTTTTATTAATCTATTTGTGGCTTTTTCTTCATCCATTTTCATAGCATAGTGCACAGAAGCCACTACAAAATCAAAGCGTTTTAGAATCTCTTCTGGATAATCTAAACTTCCGTCAGATAAAATATCAGATTCTATTCCTTTAAAAATTTTAAATGGAGCAAGTTTTTTATTTAAATTTTCAATTTCTTCTTGTTGTTGTAATACTTTTTCTATGCTTAATCCTTTTGCATAAACCGCAGTTTTAGAGTGATCAGAAATGCCAAGATATTCTAGCTTCATTTCGTCACGACAATAAAGCGCCATCTCTTCTACAGAATGCACCCCATCGCTCCATGTGCTATGGTTATGTAAAGTGCCTTTTAAATCTTCATTAACAATCAGGTTTGGCAGTTGATGTTTAATTGCTAATTCAACTTCGTTGTAACCTTCCCTCAGCTCTGGAATAATGAAAGACATACCAGCAGATTGGTATAAATCTTCTTCGTTATCGAAAATTAAATTTGATTTTAAATAATTTTGCGTCAAACTTAAGTGAGTAGTTGAGCCAGTTGTTTTAAATAACCAATTGCCTTTCTCTTCTAGTTTGCAGGTGATTATTTGAATTTTTACGCCATTAATATCTTGAAAATATATTTCATTTTTTTCGAGTTTTGGTTCAATCATATCCAAAACTTTTGGCAATTGGTTTATAAGAATATCACCTTGATTAGAAACAACCAAGAAAGAAAGTACATCAATAATCTCACATTTTCTTCTAAATTCTCCCGTGATAATTACCTCTGTTGATATATCAGTTTTAATAAATTCTTTTAACAAATCTTGTTGATAGGAATAGGCTAGGTTTTCTAATTTGGCATATAAAAACCTACCCATATTAGCCATTTTAAATTCAATGGCTTTTTTAATTTCCTCTTGGGTTTTTAAGCCGAAACCTTTAGCTTCTATTAATCTATTTTCATTACAAGCGTAATAAAGTTCGCCAATGGTCTCAATCTCAAGAACATTCCAAATAATTACGATTTTTTTTGGCCCTAGACCCTTAATGGTCATCATTTCTAAGATACCATCTGGGGTTTGAGAAATAAGAGTGCTTAATTCTTCCATCGCTCCTTTTTCCAAAAGCTCGGTTATTTTTGCGGCAGAACTTTTTCCTATCCCTTCAATTTTTTCAAGCTCGTCTGGATTTTTATCTTTTAATTTAAAGGGCAGTTTATCTATCTTAAAAGAAGCATTGGCTATCGATCTTATCTTAAAAGGATTCTCTTGATGCAGCTCCATCAATTGTGATAGCAGCTTAAAAGCTTTGGATATGTCTTTATTTTCCATTGGTGTGCAATTTAAAAAGAATTATAAATAAAAAGCTCACTAGAGTTTCTAGTGAGCTTTTTATTTCAAAGGATAAGAAATTAATTTATTTCCATGTAAAAAGGCATTCTTGCTTGTAAACCTTTCATATTTGCAACCTCTTTAATCTTTTGATAATAAGGATAGCTTACGCCGAGTTCTTGCTTAACCATATAGGTTTTAATCTTATCTCCAGAATTATCTAATAAGCCAAAAAATCCTTGCTTAATTTCTGGATAATTTACCAGTTTATAATCATCTAATTTAGCTTTTCTGGCTGCAGATTTAACAGCATCTTCTAAATGTCCAATCCTATCAACTAATTTAAGTTTAATAGCCTGTTCTCCTGTCCAAACTCTTCCTTGTCCTATGCTATCTACATATTGTTGTGAAATTTTTCTTCCTTCAGCTACCCGTTTAGTAAAATCAGCATAAGTTCTGTTTACTTCTTTTTGAAGAATCATTTTTTCTGGTACGGTTAAGGGTCTTGTCACATTTCCTAAATCTGCAAACTGACCGGTTTTAACACCATCAAAGGTAACTCCCAATTTATCATTTAAAAACCCTTTCATATTTGGGATAATGGCAAAAACACCTATAGAACCTGTAATGGTATTTGGTTCTGCAAAAATAGAATCGGCAGCACAAGAAATATAATAACCACCAGATGCAGCATAATCTCCCATAGAAACTATAACGGGTTTTGCTTTTTTGGTTAATAAAACCTCTCTCCAAATCACATCAGAAGCCAAAGAACTTCCTCCCGGACTATTTACCCTAAGAACTACCGCTTTTACTTTTTCATCTAATCTTGCTTTTCTTAAAGCTTTGGAAATTCCTTCAGAACCAATTGAATTTTCGTCACCTTCGCCACCATTAATTTCTCCGTTTGCGTAAATAATGGCAATCTTGTCTTTTGCAGATGATGATGATTTGATTGATTTTGCATAATCAGAAATGCCAACAGTTATCAAATTATCTTTCTTATCGATGCCTGTTTTAGATTTTAACTCATTTAAAACTTCATCTTTATATTTTAATCCATCAATCAATTTTAATTTTACTGCATCTTCTGGAGAGCGAGAAAGTAAATTGTTAGCAATAGAGACTATTGAGTCCTGAGGTATATTTCTGCTTTTAGCAATCGCACTGGTAAAATGGTTATATAGCGAGCCTAGCAAAGAAGTGGTTTGCATACGGTTGGCATCGCTCATTTTTTCTAATATAAATGGCTCTACAGCACTTTTAAAAGTTCCAACTTTTATAATTTGTGCCTCTATACCCAATTTGTCTAATGCGCCTTTAAAAAATGTAATTTCTGAACTAAAACCTTTTAATTCTAAAATACCTTGAGGGTTTAAATAAACGTTATCTGCCACTGAGGCTAAGTAATAGGCACTTTGTGTGTAAACCTCGCTGTAAGCATAAATAAATTTCTTTGATTTTTTAAAATCGATTAAAGCATCACGAATTTCTTCTATGGTTGCAAAACCTGTCATTAAATAGCTTACATCTAAATAAATCCCTTTAATATGATCATCATCTTTAGCGTTTTTAATACTTTTCAAAATATCGTTTAAACCAATTGATTTTTCGCCTTTAAAAGGACCAATATCCAAATTATCTAAAGGAGTAGAAGCGCTTCTTTCTACAATTGGAATATTTAAGTTTATATGTAAAATGGTATTGTCCTTAATTTCAACAGTTTCGCTAGAGCTTGATACAACAGCTGTAACTCCAGCAATTAATATTACGAATAATAAAAGTGTAGCGATGATAACACCAACCATTGATGCAAAAACAAACTTAAAGAATTGTTTCATTGAAATTTTTTGTTTTAAAATACTATTTTGCAAATATAAATTTTAGATGCGCATTAAAAGCAATTGTTACAACATTTATGTGTAAGGTTTACCTACTTTTAGGTGGTAATTTAGGTAATAGGGAAAACAATATCTCCCTTGCTTTAAACTATTTGGAAAAAGAAATTGGTGTTATCTGTAAAAAATCTTCAATTTATGAAACCAAGGCATGGGGTTTACGTCATCAACCTGATTTTTTAAACCTTGCGGTAGAAATGAAAACTGATTTAAAGCCTTTAGATATATTAAAAAGAACTCAAGAAATTGAAAATTTATTAGGAAGAAGAAGGGAAGAAAAATGGGGTGCAAGAACTATGGATATAGATATTTTATTTCATGATGATATAATTATCCAAACAAAAGAATTAACCATACCCCACCATTTAATTATGGATAGAATGTTTGTTTTAAAACCTTTGAATGAAATTGCACCAAATTTAATACATCCAATTTTGAACCAAACTATTGACCAGCTTTTAAAAAGCTGTTTAGATACTTTATTAGTTAAACAACGTATTACATAAAGGGCAAAAGCTAAATGCACAAAGCTGAAAGCTAAAAATTTGTATTGATGATTATTACACCAAATAATTGTGTAATTAATTATTAAACCCTGTATAAAAATATATATATAATTAATTTAATGAGCGAAAAAGACGTAACCATAGACTTATCTTATTTACAAGAATTAGCTAGTGATAACAAAGAGTTTATGATTGAAATGATTGAAATTTTTTTACTACAGACACCAAATTATGTGGCCGTGTTAGAAGAAGGTGTTGTCTCTAAAAATTTTAAAACAATTGCAGATTCTTCACATAAAATAAAACCTACTTTAACATTTATGGGTGTAGATTCTGCTAAAGAAACTATAACAAATATTGAAAGCTGGGCTAAGAATGAAGAAAATTATGAAAGGATTTTAAGTGATTTTAATTCATTAAAAGAAACATTTAAAACCATCTACATTAAACTGGAAGAAAAAAAAGCAGAGCTTTTAGCTGGTAGCTAAAGCTCTGAAATGTCAAAAACGTAACTTTCCATAATTACGTTTGCTAAAAGTTTTTTACAGGCTGTCTCAACTTTTTCTGTCGCAATTTCTTTATTTTCTGCCTCAATATTTAAAGTAATGTGTCTGCCAATACGCACATTGCTTATTTCTGATAAATCAAGATTTTTCATGCTACCAGTAACAGCTTTTCCTTGAGGATCTAAAATTTCTTTTAATGGCATTACATCTATAGTGGCTGAGAATTTTTTCATGATGAGGTTTTAAAATGTATTTGTGAAAAAAGTATATATAAAATTAAAATTACAGGAATTGCTGCGAATTTAAGAAAAGCCATTAAAACAAGCGATAAAATTAGAAAAATGAACTTGTATTTATTTTGGGACCAGCTTAATCCACTCATTTTCATTGAGAATAGTTTGATTTCACTTATCAATAAATAACTCGTTATTAAAACTATCGAAATTAAGAAGTAAGTATCTCCAATAAATGCAAAATTACCTATTAACCAAGGTAATGAAATAATGAAAAAAGTGTTCATCGGTGTGTTTAAGCCAATAAAATCTTCTGTTTGGCGAGTATCTATATTAAATTTTGCCAACCTCAATGCAGAAAATATCGTAATTAAAAATCCTGTGTAAGCTAAATTTCCTGCACCGCTAATTAATAAAAGTTGATACATAATTGCGCCTGGCAAAAAACCAAAGCTTATCACATCTGCCAAAGAATCTAGTTCTTTGCCAATATCAGATTTTACATGGAGCAACCTTGCCACAAAACCATCAAAAAAATCAAAAATCCCAGAAAGTAAAACGAAAAAGGCAACCGTTTTAAGGTCGCCGTTAAATGCGTAAACAATACCCATACAACCAGAAAACAGGTTTCCACAAGTTAATGCGTTTGGGATATGTTTTTTGATTGGCATGCTAAGTAAGAGTCAGTATGATAGACACAAGAACCAAGACAAATCGTAAATAGCCTGACATGCCTTTTAATTTTGGAGTTTTGGACTATCTTCTTGCACTATTATTTGTTAATTGTTTGCGTTAACGATTGAAGCGGCATCTTTTTTTTCTTTTTCAGAAAAAAAGATATAGCGTAAAACGTGTTAAAATCCCAAATGCTACATCTTTTTTAAAATGAATTGATATTATTTAAACATTTCTCTTTAACTATTCATTGAAACTAAAAACTCCTCATTAGATTTTGTACCTCTCATTTGTGTTAACAAGAAATCCATTGCCTCTTGTGGATTCATATCGGCTAAATGGTTTCTTAAAATCCAAAGTCTTTGTAAGGTTTCTTTGTCTAATAATAAATCGTCTCTTCTTGTACTAGAAGCTGTAAGATCAATGGCAGGGAAAATACGTTTATTAGATAATTTTCTATCCAATTGTAGTTCCATGTTACCTGTACCCTTAAATTCTTCAAAGATTACTTCATCCATTTTAGAACCTGTTTCCGTTAAGGCAGTCGCTAAAATAGTTAATGAACCACCATCTTCAATGTTACGGGCAGCTCCAAAAAACCTTTTTGGTTTGTGTAAAGCGTTTGCGTCCACACCACCAGATAATATTTTACCAGATGCTGGTGCAACAGTATTATAGGCTCTAGCTAAGCGAGTGATAGAATCTAATAGAATAACCACATCATGGCCACATTCTACCATTCTTTTAGCTTTTTCTAAAACGATATTTGCAATTTTAACGTGTCTCTCGGCGGGTTCATCAAAAGTTGAAGAAACAACTTCTGCTCTTACGCTTCTTGCCATATCCGTTACTTCTTCGGGGCGTTCATCAATCAATAAAATGATTAAATAAACTTCTGGGTGATTTGCTGCAATGGCGTTGGCAACTTCTTTCAGTAAATTGGTTTTACCTGTTTTTGGTTGGGCAACAATTAAACCACGCTGTCCCTTACCAATTGGAGTAAATAAATCCATAATCCTAGTAGAATGATCGCTAGGTTTCATAAATAAATTTAATCTTTCTGTAGGGAAAAGAGGCGTTAAATAATCAAAAGGAACACGGTCTCTTACTTCTGCAGGTACTCTTCCGTTAATAGATTCTACTCTTACCAAAGGGAAATATTTTTCACCTTCT
Source organism: Pseudopedobacter sp. (assembly GCA_014378285.1). Classification (GTDB taxonomy): domain Bacteria; phylum Bacteroidota; class Bacteroidia; order Sphingobacteriales; family Sphingobacteriaceae; genus Pseudopedobacter. The sequence goes on along the minus strand of JACMNZ010000581.1, from coordinate 3,393 downwards.
TTTGGAGGCCTGATGCTTCCTCTTACGGTATCGCCAGTTTTTAATCCAAATAATTTAATTTGAGATTGAGAAACATAAATATCGTCTGGTGAAGTCAAATAATTATAATCAGAAGACCTTAAAAAACCATAACCATCAGGCATAATTTCTAAAACTCCTTCGTTAATTATTACATTATCAAAATCAAATGCAGAATCTGAATTTCTTTGTTTAGAATGTTTTTCTGGACGGATGGATTTTGGCCCGCTTTTACTTTCTTGATCCGTAGCTGTATCATCAATAGATATTTCTGGAGCTTGCGAAGCTTGTACCATTCTATTTCTAGCTGGTATTTCTTCTTTTGAGGGGTTATCAAATAAAGAAACATCATCTGCTGGGCTAGCTGTTTTTCTTTCTACAGGTTCTGTTTTAGAAACCAAAGTTCTTGTTCTTTTCTTTACTTTTTCTTCTTTGGGTTCAGCATCAGCTTCAAGATTTTCGCCAGTTGTTCTAGCTGAAGAAATTAAGTCTTGTTGTTCGCCAATTTTGATAACTAAATCGGCCTTACGCAAAACGTCGGTATCTTCAATACCAAAACTTTTTGCAATTTCACGAAGCTCAGAAACAAGCTTGTCGTTCAATTCGTTTTTATTAAACATTAATATGAATTATTGTCAAGGGATTAAAATATGATTTATCGATTTTGACTAGGTACTACATTTAAAATCTTAGAGGGAATTTATTTGTTTGACTTAATCCGTAGAAAAAGGATAAATTGAGATTACGATACAATAATATGTAATTATTTGTAATATCTAAAATTTTGTTAACTTTTTTTTAATTCCTGTAAAATTATCACATTTGGACAAATCAAAACCAGACAATGAATCGTCAACAACTTATCGAACAAATAAAAATAAAGAAATCATTTTTGAGCATTGGTTTAGATACGGATATCAATAAAATACCTAAACATTTGTTGGGTTTTAATGATCCTGTATTTGAATTTAACAAGCAAATTATTGATGCTACCAAAAACCTATGCGTTTCTTACAAAATTAACACCGCATTTTATGAGTGTAGAGGATTGGCTGGGTGGCAATCATTAATTAAAACTTTTAACCATTTGCCAAAGGATATTTTTTCTATCGCCGATGCAAAACGTGGGGATATTGGAAACACTTCTGCCATGTATGCCGAAGCTTTTTTTAATAAACAAAGTTCTGATCTAAACTTTAATGCTGTTACGGTTGCGCCATATATGGGAGCAGATTCTGTAAAGCCATTTTTAAATTATAAGGATAAATGGACCATTTTGTTGGCGCTTACTTCTAACGATAGCTCAAAAGACTTTCAATTTTTAAGTAGCGATGGTAAACAACTTTTTGAAACTGTAATTACCAAATCACAAGAATGGGCAAACGAAGATAATATGATGTATGTAGTTGGGGCAACAAAAGGTAAGGCTTTTGCCGATATTAGAAAACTGGCTCCCAATCATTTTTTATTGGTTCCTGGAGTTGGGGCGCAAGGTGGTTCCCTAGCTGATGTTTGCCAATATGGGATGACCAAAGATTGCGGACTAATTGTAAATTCTTCTAGGGCAATTATTTATGCATCTAACGGAGAAGATTTTGCCGAAGTAGCAAAAAAAGAAGCAGAAAAAGTACAGCAAGAAATGGAAAAAGAATTGAAGGCTATTGGTTTTTAAAATTGAATTAATACATTGTTGATAAAACAAGTTTAACTAAATAGAATTATTATCTCTAGATTTTATTTCTTGTCTTAATTGTTTAAGTTTCTTAATATTTATGGATAGGATAGGTAAAAACACAACGGGTAAAAAAACAAAGACTTTTGGGCTCTTTGAATAAAAACCAGCAATAGCAGCATAAATCATAATAACTATGCATGCAATTAACATTATCACCGCTGTAGAAGTGTTTATTTCTTGAGATTTAAACTGGGTAACATTTAAATTAGAGTAACCTGTTTCTTTCATAATTTCAAGCTTTTGGGATTTTATTAATGGAAATTATTATTCCATTTCATCGGCACTTGGGCCATAACTGCCAGGTATTTTTATTTCTAATAATCTTAAAAACACACCTAACTGTGCTCTATGATGAATCATTTGTCCTAAAGAATGCCTAACAGCCTCATACTTGGTAAAATCCAGAATTATATGCCCGTGATGTTTCATTTTCCATTTTTTATTTAGGAAGGTATCATCATCAGCGGCTTTAATAGTATTTAAAGATTCTTGACCAATTGTTTTAGAAATCTTTACCAATCCATCTGCGCTGTCGCTTTTAGGCGCATCCCAAGGATTTAAGCCAAAATCTACATCTTCGAAATCTAAACAAAATTTTGGCCAGCCATGAATTTCTGCAATATGATTTGCCAGTTTCCCTAGGCTCATACTTTTTGGATGTGGTTGCCAATCAAATTTATCTGCTGGCACTATTGCTAACATCTTTATTGATGTAGCCATTTCTTCCTCAAATTCTTTAGATAACAAAGTTGCTAACATGGTTTATAAATTTAGATAATGTAATTTATATGAATTTTATCAAAACATAAAATTTTTTAATTGATTAAAATCGCCAAAAAAAAACAAACCCGATTTTTTTATAAAATCGGGTTCGTTTTTACTTTTTAAAACCGTTTTTTTTCTGGTCTCTGTTTTTTTAGATTGGTAAATCTAATGTCTTTAAATTCTTTTAGAGATTTGCTCTTAGAATCAATTTTTATCATTTTATTAGATAAATAACTAAAATTCAAAGGCTAAAGATGGTGCCAAACTATTTGGCTTGCTAGTAATTTTTTTAAGATAATTCTAAACTTCTGTTTTTTCTACAACCACCGCGGTTCCATAAGCTAAAACTTCGGTTAAACCATTCATTACTTCATTAGCATCATAACGCATATTAATAATTGCGTTGGCGCCCAATTCTTTACCATGTAAAATCAATAATTGTAACGCTTCCTCTCTTGCATTTTCGCATAATTCAGTGAATATGGCACTCCTCCCTCCAAAAATGGTCATAAAACCACCAGCCATATTACCTATAATACTTCTAGAGCGTACTGTAATGCCTCTAACTAAACCCAATTGTTTGGTAATTTTGTAACCTTCTAAGTTTGTACTAGTGGTTATTAAGATATGTTCATTCATGATATTTATTTACTTGAAGATGCAATTTATGTTTTTTGAATGATAAAAAGCGTTGGTTTTATAGAGTTTTAAAACGCTATTCTATTTATAAATTTATTTCATCTTTTTGTTAAAGATTAAGGACAGATGATGGAACTCACATTAATTATAGGTTTTTAGCCTTAAGCTTTCCGCCTTAAAATAAATTAAGTCTTAATTGCCCACCTTAATTTTGCGGATCTTGCTCTAGGGTTGCT
>JACMNZ010000580.1 GCA_014378285.1 Pseudopedobacter sp. | reverse complement strand
TTTGCAGAGCGTTTAAGACCAAATGGGATTATTGCTTTTCCATTTACAAATAAGGTAGGAGTTGTTACTGATGTAGGAAATTATTTTTTGATTGTAAATACAGAAACGGGTACTATTGAAAAAAAAATTTTGATTGAGCAACAAGGAAGTCATTTTTTAGTGATTCATCCATCCAAACCAGTAGTATTTGTAACCAATATTAATTCTGGCTCTGTTAGTGTTATAGACCTTGAACAAGATAAAGTAATCAAAATTATTCACTGTAGCTTGGCCACTGAAGGTATAGATATTACACCTGATGGGTCGGAAATTTGGGTAACTAATAATAAAGAAAACACAATAACTATTATCAGCACAAACACTTACCAAATTACAAATACTTTAACTACAGGAAAAGAGCCTTTAAGACTAAAGTTTTCAATTGATGGAAAACATTGTTTAGTTACAAATTCTGGCGACGGAACCATCTCAGTTTATGACCAACACTCCAAAAAGGAAATCAAAACTATACAAATTCATGGTAAAACTTCTCTACTTGAAAAATTACTTTACCATACACCACGTCCAGTTAATATTTTAATGCACCCAAATGGGTTATATGCTTTTGTTGCCAATTCCAACGCCAACAAAATTGAAGTCATTGATATGAAAACATTTACGCTAGTTAGCACCATCGGAACAGGTAAAATTCCAGACGGAATGGCATTTGTAAAATAGAATAAACATTAAAATAAAGTTCCTCTGAAAATTAAAATGCCTTGACTTGATTTAATAAACTATTAGTCTTCAAACTAAATTAAACTTTACCAAAAAGAATGTTTTCCACACATAATAGTATTCCTTTATAATAGTTTTCCCTCCAATATGGTAAATCGGAAAGATGAATAGAAAATGATTTGTGGCCGATAGAAAATCATTAAACTAGTGAAAATGACTCACAACAATCTGGGATTTAATAAAACGAGAAGGTTTTAGTACTGAGTATAACTATCTTTTTAAGGAGAAATGAGCTTTAAATTCTTTACTAGCACCTATCGAATCCTGATATAATAATCGAAACCAATAATCGGAAGCTGGTAATGCAACACCATTGTAAATACCATCCCAACCGCTACCAACAGGAGATATTTGCTTTAAAAGCTTACCATATCTATCGAAAATATATATAATTGCTTTTTCTGGTTGATGCAATCCTGCTATATTCCAAGTGTCATTATATCCGTCAATATTTGGGGTAAAAAATCTTGGATAATTGAGCACATTTACAGGCAATAAGAAATTATTGCACCCTAATTTATCGATAACTTTTACGATATAGTCACCTGCTGTAGAAACGGAAAAAATTGGAATGCTTTGTGGTAATCCATCATCTAATTGATATTCATAATTCCCTAATCCTCCCGTAACCGTTACGATGATTTGCTGCTGATTGTCAAAATCATTTCCAACAGTAGCTGCTGCGATAGCTTCTTTTGATTCCTTAACATCTGTATTAAATACTATTTTACAACCTCCAGTTAAACTAGTTGCAATAATGGAATACAAACCCAAAGCAGACGTTTTGTAGGATGAGGTCGTAATGCCCAGTGAAATCCCATATAAAGTCCAAACAAAGCTGTAATCTATCGGGGATAATTTAGTGTCTATTGTAATTGGTGCAATAACTTTACCCGTTTTATCAAAGCATAGATACTGAACTGAATTTATTGGATCTACAGGAGAAACGTTTGAAATTGTTTCGAATGCAGGTACTGAAACACAACCTGAACTATTTTTTAAAATTATATTATAACTTTTAGGACTAAGGTTGATAAAAATTGGCGAGGTTTGATATGTTGTTCCATCTATACTATAAGTAAATCCAGCTCCCAGTGGTGAACTCACTTGAATACTACCTGTTGAAACTGTGCAGGTAGGATTCGTTTTTGACAATGTTGGAGCAGCTGGTG
>JACMNZ010000579.1 GCA_014378285.1 Pseudopedobacter sp. | reverse complement strand
TTGGTGCAGCCGCATCATTTGCAATGCTATCAATTTCTTTCATTTGCCCATCAATACCTTTTTGCATTGCGGGCTTAAAATCTGCATCCTTAATTTTTGTAAAATCTGGTGCTTGATAAGCTAAGGTGCTTTTTTGAAAGAAAGGGTTTGATGTAGAATCGCTTGATGCTGAATTAGCGTTTTTATTATTGTTACATGAGGTGAAAACCACAGCGGTCACAATTAATCCGTAAACTATTTTCATATTGGTTATTTTCTAATCAAGGTAACGCAAAAATTTCTTTTTTGTTGAAAAGCTGTGTAAATATTATGCTGATATTGATTAATCATTGATTTTGTCCGAAAGTCAGTAAATTATGATCTGGGTCTAAAATGGAAAATTCCTTTTGCCCCCAAGTTTGGGATTTTAATTTTCCGTTTGGATGAATTTTAACGCCATAGTTTATAAAAGACTGGTACAATTCATCAATATTATCTGTACGAATATAAACCTGACCGTAATTTTCTTTTGGATCTAAATCTGGAAATTCAAAAAAATGAATTTCGATGTGATCTTTTTGGAGGATTAAATATTGTGGATAATCATGACTTCCAATATCTTTAAACCCGAGTTGGTTTAAATAAAAATCCCTTGTGATCGATTTATCTTTCATGGGTAATTTTGGATTGATGGCAGTTAACATAATTTAAAAGTTTATAGTGGTAAACTAATTTTCCCCATTGATAACGTTTCTTTATTAAAATCTTTATAATCTCCAGCAATAGTTTCATTGGCCAAAATGGCGAACAATAAAGCTTCTTTGGCATCGGGATTTACACCTAAATCTGATATGTTTTTTAAAGAAAACCCTGCTAATAATCTCTTTAGATTTGATACCAATAAAATATTATGGTGTCCTCCTCCACTTATATAAATAGCTGCATTTTTAAGATTTTTGGTGGTTTTTTTAATAGCAAGTTCAATGGTTTTTGCAGTAAAAAAATTAAGTGTAGCCATTATGTTTTCATTTGAAAGATCTTTTGTTTTACATTTTAAGATTGCCGAGTCTAAATAATTCAAGTTAAATAATTCTGGCCCGGTTGATTTTGGGAAACTTAACTCAAAAAAATCATGATTTAGAAGTTCATTTAATAATTCTTCATTTACATTTCCAAGAGTTGCCATTTCTCCATTTTTATCATAAAATAATTGAGAATTAATTCTATTGATAAATTGATCCATCATTTTATTTCCTGGGCCAACATCTGTACTTAAAATAGATTCAAAATTTACGTTTACAGGTAAAAAAGTAAAATTAGAGATTCCCCCAATGTTTAATAGAATTCTGTTTTCTGTAGGATGATTAAACAATAAATAATCTCCATAAACAGCTAATGGGGCACCTTCTAAGCCTTGGGCAATATTTTTTTGGCGAAAATCATTAATGGTAATGATACCTGTTTTTACCGCCAATTGATCTGCATCTCCAATCTGTAAAGTGGTATTTCCAAATCCATCATTTTTTCTAGA
>JACMNZ010000131.1 GCA_014378285.1 Pseudopedobacter sp. | reverse complement strand
CAGATTCTTAAGAAATATGGTTAGAGCTATTGTGGGAACTTTGGTTGAGGTTGGTAAAAGAAAATTAAAAACATCAGATTTGCACCTCATTATCCAAAGTCAAAACCGTTCAACTGCTGGGGCATCTGTACCTGCTTGTGGCTTATTTTTAACATCAGTAATTTATCCGTATATCAAATAAATGGCAAGCGAAATAACCGGTAAAACCTACGATTGGGGCTTATTAAAAAGGGTAATGTCTTACGCAACACCTTATAAGTCTAAGTTTTTTTGGTCGGTATTGTTAACATTATCTATTGCCGCAATTGCTCCCGTAAGGCCTTTTCTAATTCAAATTACTTTAGATAAATTCATTTTTTTTAATGATGCAAGCGGTTTATTACAAATGGTTTTATTGATGATTGCTTTGTTATTGTTCCAAACTTTTATCCAATATTTCCAAACATTTTTAACTAATTCTTTAGGGCAATCGGTAATTAAAGATTTAAGGATGGATGTTTTTAACCACATCACCAAACTCCGTCTAAAATATTTTGATAAAACTCCGATAGGGCAACTCATTACCCGTACCGTATCTGATTTGGAAACCATTGCAGATATATTTAGTGAAGGTTTAATCTCTATTATAGGAGATAGCTTAACGGTTGTAGCTATTATTGGCGTAATGCTTTATCAGGATTGGCGTTTAACGCTGATTATTTTAATTCCGATGCCTTTTTTAATGGTGGCAACTTATGTTTTTAAAGAAGCTATAAAAGTAGCTTTTCAGGAAGTGCGAACTCAAATTTCTTTGATCAATACCTTTTTGCAAGAACATATTAGTGGCGTAACCATTATACAATATTTTGCCAGGGAAGACCAAGAGTTTAAAAAGTTCAATAATATTAATGAGCTTCACAGAGATGCGCACATTCGTTCTAATTGGTATTATTCGATATTTTTTCCCGTTGTTGAAATAATTTCTGCAATCTCTATCGGATTGTTGGTTTGGTACGGCTCTAAAAGCATTCTAAATAATCAGGTTTCGCCTGGAGTTGTGGTGGCTTTTATTATGTATGTGAACATGTTATTTACCCCAATTAGGCAATTGGCCGATAAATTTAACACACTACAAATGGGAATGGTAGGTGCCGATAGAATTTTTAATGTTTTAGATACCAAAGAACAAACCATAAATGAAGGTAGGCTTACACCGATGAATTTAAAAGGCGAAATAGAATTTAAGAATGTGTGGTTTTCTTACAAGCAAACCGATGAAATGCCTAACGATGACGAATGGATTTTAAGGAATATTTCCTTTAATGTAAAAGAAGGAGAGACACTAGCTTTGGTTGGCGCAACGGGAGCAGGAAAATCATCAACCATAAATATTCTAAATCGTTTTTATGAGATTAGCAAGGGCGAGGTTACCATTGATGGAATCAATATTTCAGATTTAGAACTTAAATTTTTGCGCTCGCAAATTGCCACTGTTTTACAGGATGTTTTTCTTTTTTCCGATACCATCCAAAATAACATTAGCCTAAACAACCCGGATGTTACCTTAGAAGAAATTATTGCCGCGGCAAAAGATGTTGGAGCCCATGAGTTTATTATGCAATTGCCCGGCGGTTATCAATACGATGTGCAAGAACGTGGCGCAACTTTGTCTGTAGGGCAAGCACAATTGATTTCTTTTATTAGAGCTTTGGTCTATAATCCAAAAATTTTGGTTTTAGATGAAGCAACCTCATCCGTAGATACAGAAACTGAAGAATTGATACAAAGCGCCATTGAAAAACTGATGACAGGCAGAACTTCTATAGTTATTGCGCATCGTTTATCCACCATCCAAAACGCGGATAGGATTATCGTTTTAGAAAAAGGGGAAATGATGGAAATGGGAACGCATCAAGAATTATTAAAGTTAAATGGCTATTACAAACGATTGTATGATTTGCAGTTTAGTTCTGGAGGCATAAAAAAAGAGGATTAATAAAAAAACTCTGGCTAAGCTGTTACCTTACCAGAGTTTTTTAAGATTTTAGATAAAAATTACCTTACCAATTGACCTCTAATTTCTCCACCAGCGTATGTAGCGCTATGTAAATTAAAATACCATTGATTTGCAAATAAATCAACTTCTTGATCTGCTGTTAAAGTAACTTCACCTTTCATTCCTGTAACATATAGCCCAGGTATTGCAATTTGAACCGGTCCACTAACACCTATTGCCGCCTTATGGAAATGCATATTAGTTGGTACAACACCGATAAAATTAATGGTGTAAGCTAAACTTTTAGCTGTTTTGTTATAAAGCGTATAAATTGCTGCTGTAGCGGTTGAAGAATTAGTTGGTACTTCTGCTGCACTATTTGCCGTTGTTGCAAAAACTAGTTGGTTAGGTGTGGTTACTTGACCTCTAATTTCTCCGCCAGCATAAGTAGCACTGTGGATATTTAAGTATAAACTACCAGCAAATAAATCTGTTTCTTGTTGCGCAGTAAAAGCATCAGTTATACCACCAGTTGCTGATAAAGTCACATTTACTGGGCCGGATACACCAACTTCTCCTTTATGCAAATGCAATACTGTAGGTGTTAAACCATTAATAGCTAAAGTATAAGTTAACTTCTTAGTTGTTTTATCAAATAATCCGTTTAATGTTGCTGTAGCAGTAGAAATATTTTGTGGTATTTCTTGTTTACTTGTGGCTACTACATT
>JACMNZ010000130.1 GCA_014378285.1 Pseudopedobacter sp. | reverse complement strand
CGATGTTTTAAGTAAAATGGTTGTTCAGGTAAAAAAAATGAGTACTATGATTAACGGTTTTTTAAACGTTTCAAGATTAGAATCAGGAAAAATATATTTGGATAAACAGCAATTTGATTTCAATAAATTGCTGAATGAGATCATAGAAGAGACCAGATTCACTATTAAAAGTCATGCCTTACAATTTGAGCAATGGCAAAATGATACATTAATAATAAATGCCGATAAAGACAAAATAGGTTCAGTTATCTCTAATCTAATAAGTAATGCAATTAAATATTCGCCTAAAGGGAATTTGATCACTATAGAAACCAATATACATGATCATAGTTTAAAACTTAGTGTAAAAGATGAAGGTATGGGAATAGATAAACACGATCTAAAAAGACTTTTTGACCGTTATTACAGGGTACAAACTAGCGAAATGCAGCACATATCTGGTTTTGGTATAGGATTATATTTGAGTGCCGAAATTATTGAAAGACATCAAGGTAAAATTTGGGCTGATAGCGAAATTGGAAAAGGATCAACTTTTTATTTTACGCTTCCGTTGGAGGCTTAAATCTTAAGACGTAGGTTTTAATTTAGCTATATTAATTTAAAGAGACCGATTTTTCATCTTTAAAAGCTTTTGCTGTAAGTTTTTTACGTTTATACTTTTGATTTTGCTAATTCAGTAGCTTTCTGTTAGTTAAATTCGGCTTCTGCAAGATAATTTAACCTGTAAAGTAAATGAGCCAAGGTATCATAAAAACCATAAATAGGATTTATAGCTATAGATCTTTACACTACTCTATTGCTTTATTGATATAGATTGGATTTTTTGTTCCCATCCTTGATATATTTGTTCTGATTTTCACTAACACGAATGTCAACCTTTAAAAAGAGTATTTTATTTTGTGATGATGCCTTTTCTTTGGCAAATCTCTAATGACATCTCATAATTTATTTTTTGAGCTGAGGCGTAGCAACCGATTAAACTAAAAAAGGTTAGAAGTAGAAATTTAGTTCTCATGACTAATTTTATAAAATATTTCTAAATATAATTAAAATCATAATTATAAAAAAAACATCAAAAAAAATATCCTCTTTTCTGGAGGATATTTATAAATCGATTTACTTAATAGTTTTAATTCAAGACCAAAGTCTGCAATCTATCTGGCCCAACAGAAAGGTATTTAATAGGTACTTCTAATTCATTCTCTAAATAATCTATATAGGCTTGCAGTTTAGCAGGAATCTCATTAATTTCCCTTATACCGGTTAAATCTTCGTTCCAACCATCAATCTCTTTCCAAATAGGTTCTGGTTTAATGCTAGAAATATCGTAAGGCATATAATCAATTGTTTCGCCATTGTATTTATAATGGGTACAAGCATAAATTTTTTCAAAACCGCTCAATACGTCTGCTTTTGTCATTACCAATTGGGTAACACCATTTAGCATTATTGCATATTTAAGTGCTGGTAAATCTATCCAACCGGTACGTCTGGGGCGGCCAGTAGTTGCTCCAAACTCATGACCAATTTTTCTTAATTCTTCACCTACTTCATTGTCTAATTCGGTAGGGAAGGGGCCGCCACCAACTCTAGTACAATAAGCTTTAAAAATCCCGATAACATCACCAATTTTATTTGGTGCAATACCTAAACCGGTACAAGCACCGGCAGTGGTTGTATTTGATGAGGTTACAAAAGGATAAGAACCAAAATCAATATCAAGCATGGTACCTTGTGCGCCTTCGGCCAATACTTTTTTTCCTTCTTTTAAATATTGGGCTACCACATGTTCACTATCCACATGAGGGAATTGCTTCAATAATTCTATTGCTTCAAAAAATGCTTTTTCTCTTTCGCTAAAATCCTCAATCTCGCCATAATTAGCTAAAATAGAACAATGTTTCTCTACTAGTTTAGTATATTTCTCTTTAAAATCTGGCAAATAAATATCTCCAACACGTAAACCATTTCTACCAGTTTTATCCATATAAGTAGGACCAATTCCTTTTAAGGTAGAACCAATTTTGCTATCGCCCATTTTCTTTTCAGAAGACGCATCTAAAAGCTGATGTGTTGGTAAAATAAGATGTGCTTTTCGGGCAATCATCAGATTTTTTTTAGTCAATAAATCAACACCAGCATCTTTTAACTTATCTATTTCCTTTTTCAGGATGATTGGATCTATCACCACCCCACTACCAATTAAATTCATGGTGTGTTTTTCAAAAATCCCTGAAGGGATGGTATTTAAAACAAACTTTTTACCATCAAATTCTAAAGTATGCCCAGCGTTTGGACCTCCTTGAAAGCGAGCTATTAAATCGTATTGCGGAGCTAAAACATCAACAATTTTACCTTTTCCTTCGTCGCCCCATTGAAGGCCTAATAATACATCAACAGCCATTTTATTTTATGGATTGGATATGAGTTTAAATGAAATGTTTAATTAAATTTATTTTCTTGGGATGCGCAATAACCCTCTTTTAATTGGGTACAATTGCCATATAAGTTTAGAGAATGATGTTTGATTTCGAATTTTAATAAATCGCCCATCATAGATTGTATTTGCTGCACACGTGGGTCGCAAAACTCAACTACCTTACCGCAATCTAAACATATAATATGATCATGCTGCTTAAAGCCGTAAGATTTTTCAAATTGCGCCATGTTTTTACCAAATTGGTGTTTGGTTACTAAATCGCATGAAAGCAAAAGCTCTAAAGTATTGTAAACGGTTGCTCTACTTACCCTGTATTTTTTGTTTTTCATTTGGATATAGAGAGATTCTACATCAAAATGATCTGTACGAGAGTAAATTTCTTCGAGTATAGCGAAACGTTCAGGTGTTTTTCTGAGGTTTTTATTCTCAAGATAGCTCTCAAAAATCTTTTTTACCAGTTCAATGGTTTCTTGTATTGCCATAACTTTGTTAAGGTTCAAAGTTATTAAAATTTATCATTTT
>JACMNZ010000129.1 GCA_014378285.1 Pseudopedobacter sp. | reverse complement strand
ATTTTTTGTTAGAGACCGCACCTTCTACTTTTAATATGATCGGGTTAAACCCAAAAGTTAATAGTTTGTTAAACCCGAAGAAAGATTTAAGTTCATCAAAATCTAAAGATGGATGTTTAGCTAGATTAACAATGGCTACATCATTGATATCTAATTTTTTAGCTCCTAAAATTTTGGTTAAAAAAGCTAAGTCTTTTTTATTTAAAAAATCAAAATTTGGTTCATTCACAATAATCAAAAAGTACTTATTATTGTCGCCCAAATATTTATATTCTGGTTTAGAAGTTTTAATTTCTTCCTCAATTTTAGGGATTGCAGGAATTGCTATTGTTTCTTTTGCCATCTCAATTTTTACATCAGGCACTTGTTTTGCCAAACTAATTTCTTCTGCTTTATGAATTTCTGGAGCAATTTCAGTATTGCTTACATCTTTCTCACTGTGTTTAATTTGCTCGTCTTTAATCAAATAAATCTCTTCATCAAGTAATAAACTTAAAGCAATCAAGTCATTAGTTTGCAAATTATCCATACTACAAAGTTGTTTATTTTTTGTTAAAAAAAGTTAAAGCATTCATATTTACGCTAAAAAGGCTTTACTTTCGTTGGATTGATGATGCGCATAATTAGTATTTCTATTGCTGTTTTTGTTTGTTTACTCACAGTAATTTCTTGTAATTATTTTTCTAAACCTGACGATAAACCTATTGCCAAAGCATTTGATAAATATCTGTACTTAAAAGATTTAGAAGGTGTGGTGCCGCAAAACTCACACGGAATTGATAGCATTTCTATTGTTAGGGGCTTTATTGATCAATGGTTGCATGAACAAGCCATGCAGCACCAGGCAGAACAGAACGTTAAGCCAGATGATATAATCATTCAGAAACAATTAGAAGTTTATAAAAGGTCCTTAATCAGATTTCAGTATGAGCAAGAACTTATCAGGCAAAAGTTAGATACGGTTGTAAGCGAGAAAGAGATAGCTTCTTTTTATGAATCTAATAAAGATAATTTTCAGCTTAAAAAGCCCATTTTAAAAGTTTCGTACATCAAGTTATCTCAAAAAGCCCCAAAAATTGCGATGGTAAAAAAGCTTTTTACTTCAAAGGATTTAAGGGATTTTGATCTGTTAGAAAAGTATTGTTTTAAATATTCGTCTAGTTTTTCTTTAATGGATACCTCTTGGCATTACATCGAAGAATTGGCACAAACTTTACCTATTTCTAAAATTGGGGAAAACAATTATGAAAATTTAAACCGTATTTTTGAAATTTCAGAAAATAATACATTATATCTCCTAATTTTGCGGGAATCCAAATTTAAGGATAGTTTATCGCCATTGGCTTTTGAAAAACAAAACATTAAAAATTTAATCATCAATCAAAGGAAATTGACTTTGATCAATCAAATGGAAAGGGGCATTTTTAACGAGGCTCAAAAAAATAACGAATTAGAAATATATCATAAATGAAAAAATTTTCAATATTAATACTTCTTACCTTTTTGGGGCTGATAAATATTTACGCACAAAATAAAGTTGTAGACAAGGTAGTTGCGGTTGTAGGAGATAATATTATTCTAAAATCTGAAGTTGACCAACAATATGCCCAATATTTACAACAAGGCAATAAAGCTGATGAAAACACAAAATGTTTGTTTTTGCAAAATATGCTAAGCCAAAAATTACTGACCCAACAAGCTGTTTTAGATTCTATTACGGTAACGGAAGACGATGTAGATAATGAAGTGAATAGAAGAATGAGGGTGATGATTTCTAGAGCTGGCGGACAAGAAAAACTTGAGGAGTTTTTAGGAAAATCTGTTATCCAATATAAGGATGAAATTAGAACTGACATTCAAGAGCAATTGGTTGCACAAAAAATGCAAGCAAAAATTACGGAAAAAGTTGAAGTAACTCCATTAGAGGTTCAAAGATATTTTGATAAATTCCCTAAAGATTCACTGCCACAATTTAACACCGAGGTGGAGGTTGGAGAGATTATTACCTATCCAGAATTAAATAAAAAAGAGAAAGAGTTT
>JACMNZ010000128.1 GCA_014378285.1 Pseudopedobacter sp. | reverse complement strand
ATGTATGTGGGATATGGTTTTAATGTGGCGTTGGCAGTAACGGTTGGTATTATCACTTATTGGATTACGGGAGAGCAAGAATCGCCGTGGATATATGTTATCACCATATTTTTATTCTCTTTGGCATTAGCACCCGTTAACTTCAGGTACTCAAGAGTAATATTATTATATTGGCTTTCGCCGAATATTAAATACATGGAACATTATGATCATGATTAAAAAAGAAACTTTTCATTTTCTAAAAGATTTAATAGATAATAATGACAGAGATTGGTTTCAAGAAAACAAAGCGAAGTATGAAGAAGCAAGGCAAAATGTAGAAGAATTTGCTGATGAGATCTTAAAAGGGATAAAAAAAATAGATTCAAGTATTCCAAACGAGTTTTCTGGTAAAAAATCTATGATGAGGATTTACAGGGACGTAAGGTTTAGTAAGAATAAATTACCCTACAAAAACAATTTCGGTATAGGTATTTCTTCAGCAGGCAAAGGTGGCGATACTCCAGGATATTACATTCAAATACAACCAGGTCAAAGTTTCATTGCTGGTGGATATTGGATGCCACAAGCAAATCATCTAAAAGCTATCCGACAAGAAATTGATTATAATACCCAAGATTTATTAAAAATAATAGAGGCGAAAGAATTTTTAGTACATTTTGGTGGTTTAAGCCAAGAAGATAAATTAAAAACGACGCCCAAAGGTTACGATTCTGAGCATGAACAAATAGAATTGTTAAGATTAAAAAGTTTTACCGTTTCTGAGAAGTTTAAAGACAGCGACTTAAATTCTTCTAAAGCCATTGATACAATTGTTGAATCGTTAAAACATATAACTCCTTTAACCTTATTTTTAAAGCAGGCAATTGGTAATAATTAAATCTCTCAAACCAAAAGATAAATGAAAAAATCAGGATTTATTGCCTTAATCACACTTTTGTTCTTGAGTTCATGTGTGGTTTTATCTAAAAAGAAATATGAGAAATTAATTGCTCAAAAAGATTCTCTTAGCACAGGTTGGGATGCAGAGCAGATTAAGGTTGCATCTTTAAACGAACAAATTAAATCTTTACAAATAGATACATCAAATCTAAAAGCAAAAATTGCCGATTATCAATCTCAATTAGAAGGACTAAATACCAATTATGCTACACTAAGAAATAATACTTCCTCAGAAATAACAAAGCTTTCTGGCGATTTACAAAAGCGTGAAGCAAGACTAAAAGAAGTGGAAGAAATCTTAAAAAAACGAGATGCAGCAACCAATGCTTTAAAAGAAAAATTACAAAAAGCACTTTTAGGGTTTCAACAAAACGGCTTGACGGTTGAAATTAAGAATGGAAAAGTATATGTTTCTTTAACAGATAAACTATTGTTTAATACCGGATCTATTGTAATTGATGATAAAGGAAAACAAGCTTTACAAGAATTGGCAAAAGTTTTAAATACTCAGCCAGAAATCAATATCGCTGTAGAAGGTCATACTGATAATCAAAAAGTGGGTAATTTAGGTCACATAAAAGACAATTGGGATTTAAGTGTTTTAAGGGCAACATCAGTAGTTCGTTATTTAACAGAATTTCAAAACATCAGCCCAGAAAGGTTAACCACAACAGGCAAAGGACAATACCAGCCAATTGGTTTAACCAATACGGTAGAAGATAGAAGCAGGAACAGAAGGATAGAAATTGTATTATCACCAAAATTGGATGAACTTTACAATTTGATAAAGTAATACTTGAGTTTTGTTAGCATCAAAAGATCCGAGACAATATCTCGGATTTTTTATTTTGTAAAGATTTAGAAATTCAAAATAAGGCACAAATGATTTTAATTTTTCTAAACTTAAATGGCAAATGACAATCTTATGTTTAACTTTTTTTTAAAACTCCTAAACAAAACAAATCATTTAATCGTTAACAAAACAATGAATCAAAAACAAAAAGTTGCGGTATATCGCAAAGAGCATTTTAACGCAGCACACAGATTAAATAATCCTGATTGGAGTGATGAACGCAATAAATCTGTTTATGGAAAATGCAATAACCCTAATTATCATGGTCACAATTATGATTTGATAGTGAAAGTTATTGGTTTTGTTGATGAAGAAGTTGGTTATCTGATGGATATGAAAATATTATCAGACCTTATCAAAGAAAAAATACTAGATAGGTTTGATCACATGAACCTGAATTTAGATGTACAAGAATTTAAAAAACTAAATCCAACTGCCGAAAATATCGCAATGGTAATCTACGATCAATTAAGATCAGAGATAAGCACAGATTTAGACTTAAAGATAACTTTATTTGAAACTGAAAGAAACTATGTTGACTACCCCGCTTAACACTTATCCGCAAGAGGATATTTTAATTGACGCTATTGGTGACGACCATGTTGGTACTGCTTTTGACACTCCTTTACGGGAAGATGCTTTTAAATTAGATGATGCCACAAAAATTGAAATGATCGAAAAACATTTCAAAAGCATTATGGAAATTATGGGTTTAGATTTAACTGATGACAGCTTAAGAGGCACCCCAAAAAGGGTTGCTAAAATGTACATCAAAGAAATTTTTAGTGGGTTAAATCCTGCAAATAAACCAGATGTTAAGTTGTTTGATAATAAGTATCAATACAACCAAATGTTAGTAGAAAAAAATATCACACTTTTTAGTAATTGTGAACATCATTTTGTGCCAATTATTGGAAAAGCACACGTCGCTTATATTAGCAGTGGAAAAGTAATAGGTTTATCTAAATTAAATAGAATTGTACAATATTATTCTCAAAGACCTCAAGTACAAGAACGTTTAAATATTCAGATAGCAAACGAATTAAAAAAGGTCTTAGATACTGAAGATGTTGCAGTTGTAATAGAAGCTACGCACCTTTGTGTATCATCAAGAGGGATTAAGGATATACAAAGCGCAACAGTTACTGCAGAGTATGGTGGTAAATTTTTAGAACATAATACTCGCAACGAGTTTTTAACTTACATAGCATGAATTATTTAGTTATTGGTGGAAGCTCTGGAATTGGGTTAGAATTAGTAAAAAAACTCTTAAAAGAAGGTAATGATGTTTATGCCGCATCACGGCATAAAGGAGATTTACCCGCAGAAGCTAAATTTATTGAGTTAGATGTTTTAGGTAGTTTTGACGATTTAAAATCGGCTTTGCCTGAAACTATTGATGGATTGGCATATTGCCCTGGTACTATTAATTTAAAACCATTTGCTAGGTTAAAAGAAGAAGATTTTTTAAATGATTATAAAGTAAACGTTTTGGGTGCAGTAAAAGTAATCCAAGCAGTTATTAGTAATCTAAAAAATTCTACAAGTGGCTCTATTGTTTTATTTAGCACAGTTGCGGTACAACAAGGGATGGGTTTTCATGCCAGTATTGCGTCTGCAAAAGGTGCAATTGAAGGATTAACTAAATCTTTAGCAGCAGAATTTGTTGGGATGAAAATAAGGGTAAATGCCTTAGCGCCTTCATTAACTGCAACTCCTTTAGCACAACAGTTAATTTCTACACCAGAACGTAAAGAAGCGTCAGATAAAAGACATCCTTTAGGTAGAATTGGTACTGCAGAAGAACTTGCGGATGCCGCTTTTTTCTTAATTTCTCCACAAAGTTCTTGGATAACAGGACAAATTTTGGGCATTGATGGGGGTATGTCATCAATTAAGAATTTATAAATGAGAGTAATAAACTCTTCAGAGATTTTGCAAATGGAACAGCGTTTCCGTACTACTTTTATAAATAGTATTTCGGGATTTAAAAGTTTGCAAATGGTAGGCTCCATTAATAGTGAAGGGAATACTAATCTAGCTCTGTTTAGTTCAATTTTTCACGTTGGTGCAAATCCGCCATATTTAGGGATGGTTGTAAGGCCAGACGGTAACGAACATGAAACCATTCAAAATATCATGTTTAACAATGCTTATACTTTAAATAATGTGATAAGCAATAGATATAAAGAAGCTCATCAAACCAGTGCTAGATACTCAGCTGGCGATTCAGAATTTGCAGCCTGTGGTTTCACAGAAGAATATATTGATGGGTTTGCAGCCCCTTTTGTAAAAGAATCTAATGTTAAAATAGGTCTTGAGTTTAAAGAATACTTGCCTTTTCTTTTAAATAAAACAAAGATTGTTATCGGAGAAATAAAACATGTTTTAATTGATGAAGATTTAATTGGTAAAGATGGTTTTGTTGATTTAAACAGGGCAGACTCAGTATCATCCTCAGGTTTAGACGCTTATTATACCACAAATCCATTGACTAGGTTAAGTTACGCAAAGCCAGGAAAACAAGTGGAAGAGCTAAACGTTTATAGAGAGCATAGATAAGATAGAAAATATCTGAGTGTTTTATCCGCCATTTGGCAGATTTTATTTTTTCTTTTTTCTGAAAAAGAAAAAAAGGAGGTTGCTACAATCGTTAATGCAAATAAAATGGAATTAATCATATTAATAGGTTCTTAAATCATCAATATAGCTATCCCCGCTGGTGGGGATTGGGATGGTTATCTATCATGAACTTTATAGTAGATCTTTTTAAGAAAACTCAAACCAACTTTAAACTCAAAATAATGGCAACTAAACAAAAAATACAAAACGACTACATCAATCATGTATTAACAGAAGGTAAGAAGCCAGTTACAGTATTTGCATTTGCAAAAAAAAATAAATTTCAAGAAGACGAGTTTTACAAACACTTTGGTTCTTTTGATAGTATTGATTGCGAAATTTGGGCAGATTTATTTAAGGAAACTATCAAAGAGGTTAAATCACAAGAAGTTTGGGAAACTTACTCAGCCCGTGAAAAAGCACTTTCTTTCTTTTATAGCTTTTTTGAACTTTTAAAGAGTAAAAGAAGCTATGTCAATTACAGTACAGAAAATTTTAAAAAAGGGTTTCAAACTCCGATGCAGTTAAAATCAAGCAAAAATATTTTTGAAGAATTTAGTCATGATTTAATTGAGCAAGGATTAGAAACAGGAGAAATTGCTGATAGAAAATTCTTAACCGATAAATACAAAGATTCTTTATGGATACAATTGATGTTTGTATTAAAGTTTTGGCTTAAAGATTACTCGGCCAACTTCGAAAAAACAGATGAAGCGATAGAAAGAGGCGTGAACGTGACATTCGATCTTTTACATACAACGCCTTTAGACAGTATTTTAGAATACGGTAAATTTTTATTTCAAAACGCAGGTTTTAAGACGAATTTTTAATAAAGTAATAAGTACTAAGATATAAATATCAAGATTTTTGCAAGTTCTCATATTAGTGTCTCAAATATAATGTCTCACATCAAAAAAAATGAAAGAACAAAATAGTATACCAGCCAGTAAAGTAGCCCGTTCTGCAAAGTTTGTAGGCACCGGATTTAAGATTGGTGGTAATTATATCAAACATTATTCAAAGAAACTATTTAATCCAGAATTAACAAAGGATGAATTAAATGAGGATAATGCAGCTGATATTTACAGTTCTTTGAGCGAATTAAAAGGGAGTGCTTTAAAAGTTGCCCAAATGCTTAGTATGGATAAAAATATCCTACCAAAAGCTTATGTAGATAAATTTTCACTATCTCAATATAGTGCACCACCATTAAGTGGTCCGCTTATTTTGCAAACATTCAAAAAGCATTTTGGTAAAACACCAGATAAAATTTTCGATAAATTTGATTTAAAATCTACAAATGCCGCTTCAATTGGGCAAGTACATAAAGCCGAATTAAATGGAGAAAAACTAGCTGTAAAAATTCAATACCCAGGTGTAGGAAATTCAATTTCATCAGATTTAAAACTGATAAAACCTTTTGCTTTCCGCTTGCTGGGAATGAGTGAAAAAGAACTCAATATCTACATGAATGAGGTAGAGGAACGTTTGGTAGAAGAAACTGATTATGAGCTAGAAGTAGTTAACTCATTGAAGATTTCTAAAGCTTGTGCTAATTTACCACATATCGTTTTCCCAACATATTACAAAGAACTTTCTGGGCCACGTATCATTACTATGAGTTGGATAGAAGGACAACATTTAAAAGAATTTTTAGCCACCAATCCATCTCAAGAATTAAAAAATAAAATAGGACAAGCACTGTGGGATTTTTATAACTTTCAACAGCATGAGTTAAGAGCAGTTCACGCTGATCCACACCCAGGAAACTTTTTAATCACGCCAGATGGTAATTTAGGAATTATTGATTTTGGTTGTATAAAAACTCTTCCAGATGATTTTTATTATCCATTTTTCTCAACCACCTCCTCAGATTTATTAGACAATAAAGAAGAAACAATCAAAGCATTTAGAGCCTTAGAAATGGTTTTACCGAAAGATAATCCTCAACAGGTGGAGTTTTACTATGAAGCTTATAAGGAAATGATTACACTTTTTGCACAACCTTACATGAGTGGCGAATTTGATTTTAGCCAAACAGGTTTTTTTGATTCGTTATATGGCTTTGGAGAAAAAATTGCTAAAATGCCAGAATTTAAACAAGCTAGAGGTGTAAAACATTTTATCTATGTTAACAGAACTAACTTTGGTTTGTACAATATTTTAAATGAGTTGGGTGCAAAAGTTAAAACTGATACCTACAAGCCCCATTTAAAATTGGAGTTTTAATTTTCCGTTTCTTTCTTTTAAAATCTGGTTTTAATCTAATTATAAACAAGTCTTAACAATTCGATTATAAATTTTCTTTTACTATTGTTATTTTAGAGCATAATTTTAAAATAATGAAAACGATAGACGATATAAATTTTTCGGGTAAAAAAGCATTAATAAGGGTAGATTTTAATGTCCCTTTAGATGATAATTTTAACATTACCGATGATAAAAGGATGACGGCAGCTATGCCAACCATCAAAAAAATATTAAAGGATGGCGGCAGTATCATCTTAATGTCTCATTTAGGTCGCCCAAAAGATGGAATAACTGATAAGTATTCACTAAAGCATATTGTTCCTCATTTATCTGAACTATTGGGAACCGAGGTAGATTTTGCTGATGATTGCATTGGTAAAGAAGCTCAAGAAAAAGCTAAAAATTTAAAAATAGGAGGAGTTTTGTTATTAGAAAACCTTCGTTTTTATAAAGAGGAAGAAAAAGGCGGTGAAGCTTTCGCTGAGAAGCTATCCAAATTGGGGGATGTTTATGTAAACGATGCTTTTGGTACCGCTCACAGAGCACACGCATCTACAGCTGTAATTGCGAAATTTTTCCCTGATGCAAAATATTTCGGATACTTAATGGGAGCAGAATTGGCTAATGCAGAAAAAGTTCTGAATAATCCAAAACGACCTTTTACAGCTATTATGGGTGGAGCAAAGGTTTCTGATAAAATTTTATTGATTGAAAAACTGTTAGATAAAGTAGATAATTTATTAATTGGCGGCGGTATGACTTATACTTTTGTGAAAGCAAATGGAGGAAGCGTAGGCAAATCTTTAGTAGAAGAAGATAAATTAGAATTAGCTAGAGAACTTATTAAAAAAGCAAATGAGAAAGGTGTAAAATTAATTATCCCAACAGATTCTGTAATTGCAGATTCCTTTTCTAACGATGCTGAGACAGGAAATGCATACAATGATCATATAAAAGATAATTGGATGGGTTTAGACATTGGTGATGATACCATTGAGAAATTTTCTGAAATTATCAAAAAATCTAAAACCATATTGTGGAATGGCCCAATGGGCGTTTTTGAAATGTCTAAGTTTGAAAATGGTACAAAGCAAATTGCCCATGCAGTTGTAGAAGCTACAGAAAACGGAGCTTTTTCTTTGATAGGTGGAGGAGATTCTGCTGCTGCGGTTGCCAAATTTGGTTATGAAAATGAGGT
>JACMNZ010000127.1 GCA_014378285.1 Pseudopedobacter sp. | reverse complement strand
CAATTGCCTGATAAAGAAGCACAGATGTATCACGTAGGCTTAGATAATTTATACCTTATTCCAACTGCGGAAGTTCCTGTTACTAATCTTTACAGAGATGTAATTTTAAAAGAAGAAGAATTGCCCGTAAAAAATTGTGGTTATACGCCATGTTTTAGACGTGAAGCAGGTTCTTATGGTGCCCACGTACGTGGTTTAAATCGTTTACACCAATTTGATAAAGTAGAGATTGTACAAGTGGTACATCCAGATAAATCTTACGAGGTTTTAGAGCAAATGAGTTTGCATGTACAAAATTTATTGCAAAAATTAGGCTTACAATATCGTGTTTTAAGATTATGCGGTGGCGATATGGGTTTTACTTCTGCATTAACGTATGATATGGAAGTTTACAGTGCTGCACAAGAACGTTGGTTAGAGGTTTCTTCTGTTTCTAATTTCGAGACTTTTCAAAGCAACCGTTTAAAATTACGTTTTAAGGGTAAAGAAGGAAAAACGCAACTGCCACATACTTTAAACGGAAGTGCTTTGGCTTTGCCTCGTATTTTAGCAGCTATTTTAGAAAACTATCAAACGGCATATGGAATCAAAGTTCCAGAATGCTTGATACCTTATACAGGTTTTGATTTTATTGGTTAAACAATAAATTATTGAAATTTTAGCCTGATGGTTTATGTTAATTTCTTTATAAGATAATTTTTAAAAAGCAGGCTAAGTCTCTGAGATATTATATTTCAATTTTATTAAGGCTTTTTTGTTTTGAAATAAAACAACGGCTTTTGATTAAGTTAAAAGAAGAGTTGCAAAAGGCAGCTCTTCTTTTATGGTTTAATTTTATTGAAACTGGATATAAACCGGTTTAGGTGTCAGTTTTAATAATTCTACTGGCGTCATCAAATGGTTTGGAGCTTGCGCAATATCATTTATATAGAACAATTTAAAACCAACAAATTGAACTGGCTCTCTATATAAATAATGGCGATAAGTCCCTTTTTTTAATTCGGGAGGCCCAAATCCATCCATGTGCATAACTACCTGAACTTCTTTGTGTAATTTAATGTTCTGATAATTGGTTACCATCTTTTGTGTAAAACGATGCACTACCAAAACTTTAGCTGGTAAATTATTTTCTTTTACTAGTTTAACTAGAAAGTTAGTTGCATAGTTAATATCAGCAGCATCATAAACACCAATTTTTGTTCCCGGCCTAGCTCCAGTTTTCATAGAAAACTCTGGATCTATCCCTAGATGTACATTTGGTAATTTTAAGTATTTTTCTAATCGAGGAAGTTCGTCTTTCAACTTACTTAAAGCTACTTGGACATCTAAAAAAACAATAGCATTATGATTATACATTTTTGCTATTTTTAATACAGAATCAATTTGTTTGTCGGGCATTCTATTAATGTAGAGCCCATCTTTTCCCGGAGTTCCGCTTGCTACGGTAGCAATGTAATGTAAAGCAGGAATAGATCGCACTACCGTATCTGCTTTATTCCATTTGGCAACTTCTTCATCTAATTTCCTCCACATCTCTTTAGGCTCATATTTACCAAGTGGGCCCATTTTCTTCACATATAGGTTTCCGTAATACGCTATAATTCTGTTAAAAGGTAGTATTGCTCCATTAATAGGTAAAACATCGTTTTTTATTGGCCATTTACCTGTGGTATCACCATTGGCTATATATTTTTGAAGTTTAAAGTATTTTGCAGAATCAACAGGTTTAAATAAATTTTCCTTTTCTTCTGCAACTTGCTCTTTTTTAGTAGAGTCGGTTGATGTTGTTAAATTAGAAGTTTTTCCATCTGTACCAGAACATGATGAAAAGATGTAGGCAGCACACAGTAGCTGTGGTACTAAAAAGATTTTTTTAGGTAAACTCATTCTATATTTTTTTGTGAAAATAGATTTAAGAAAATTGAAAATATTAAAAAGATTTCAACAATTAAACAGTACTAAATTTACCAAAAACTCCTAAAGGTAAATTTACGCCACTCCTGGCTGTTAAATATAATTCCCCAATATTTAAATTTTGCACTTTTGGATGAGCTCCCCTAATTAAGTTTTCTACTATAATTGAAGAAAATCCTAGCGAATAGGTATTTAAAATTAAGAAATGTTCTTGGGGGTCTAATAATTGTACCACATCACGCATCATTTCTTTAATTAAATCTTCTAACTTCCATTTTTCGCCTTTTGGTCCATGGCCGTAAGCTGGAGGGTCTAAAATTATTCCGTTATAAGTTTTACCTCGTTTTAATTCACGTTGTACAAACTTTAAGGCATCTTCCACCACCCAACGTATATCCTTTAAATTAGAAATTTCTTGGTTTTCATTAGCCCAGCTTACTACTTGTTTTATAGAATCTACATGGGTAGTGTCTGCTCCTGCGGCTTTAGCAATTAAAGAAGCACCGCCTGTATAAGCAAATAAATTCAATATTTTCGGATTTGGGTTTTTGAATGCTTTTATTTTTGAAGAAATAAAATCCCAATTAACGGCCTGTTCTGGGAAAATGCCAACATGTTTAAATGAAGTTAAAGCCAATCTAAACTTAATGGCGACATCATTGTTTTTATATTCTATATGCCAACGATCTGGAGTTTTTGGATTTTTTTTAACCCATTCTCCACTAGTGGCAGATTTTCCTTTAAACTTAATATTGTGCATTTTTTGCCACTCACTTTCTGGCAAAAGTTTACTCCAAACAGCCTGCGGCTCTGGTCTAATTAATATTAATTCTCCAAATCGCTCCAATTTCTCAAAATCACCACAATCTATTAGTTCGTAATCTTTCCAATGTTGCGGAGATAAAGCTTGTATTTGAGGCTGCATATAAATTTAATTCTGTTTGATTGAATTTTGAATGATTAAATTACTTATCGAGTTCTGAAATATTGAATGATTAGAAGATTCTAAAACCATTAATAGTAGAATATTTACTATTAACCATTTACTATTACTAAAATTACTTTTTCTTTAAAAGGGTCTCCATCAATTTCGTAGCAAAAACAAATTCGTTCAATTCTTTATTGTCGGTTGATGTGATTTCATCTTTAGAGCCTTCCCACCATTTTTCTCCTTGGTGTAAAAACAAGATATGTTCTCCAATTCCCATAACTGAATTCATATCATGTGTTACAATAACTGTAGTAATGTCATATTCTTTAGTAATTTCAGAAACCAGTTCATCAATCATAATAGAACTTTTAGGGTCAAGCCCGGAGTTTGGCTCATCGCAAAAAAGATATTTGGGTCTCATTGCAATTGCTCTAGCAATACCAACTCTCTTCATCATCCCACCTGAAAGCTCTGATGGAAATAGTTTATTTTTGCCAGCTAAATTTACTCGTTCTAAAACGTCGTTAACGCGGTCTAATTTTTCGCCCTTGCCTTGGTCGGTAAACATATCTAATGGAAAACGGATATTTCGTTCAACGGTCATAGAATCAAACAGTGCAGATCCTTGAAACAACATGCCAATTTCCTTTCTAATCTCTATCCTCTCCTTGGTATCCAAAGATGTAAAGTCTCTTTCGTCATAAATTACTTTACCACTATTTGGTTCATGTAAACCAACCATGTTTTTCATTAAGGTTGTTTTTCCAGAACCAGAACTACCAATTATTAGACTTGTTACTCCGGGTTTAAAATTGGCGGTTATACCTTTTAATACTTCATTATCACCAAATTTTTTAAAAATATCTTTAACCTCAATCATAATAACAGTTGTGCAATAACGTAATCAGAAATTAAAATAGCTATACAGCTTATTACTACCGCTTTGGTGCTAGAATTACCTACTTCAATTGCGCCCCCATCTGTATAATAACCTTGATATGCAGAAACTGTGGTAATAATAAATGCGAAAATTAACGCTTTAACCATAGCAACAAATAATGTGAAAGGAATAAAATCTGTTGTTAAACCTTGGATAAACTCTGCTGAACTAATTGCGCCTGAAGCTGTTCCTGCTAAATAACCACCTGTGATACTTAAAGCGATAGCTACAATTACTAGCATAGGTATCATGATTACTCCGCCCAATATTTTTGGTAAAATCAAATATCCTGGAGCATTAATTCCCATAATTTCCAAAGCGTCAATTTGTTCAGTAACACGCATTGTACCTATTTGTGATGCAATGCTACTACCTACTTTACCGGCTAAAACTAAAGAACAAATGGTTGGGCTTAATTCTAAAATGGTAGAATCTCTTGTTATACCTCCAATAATAGATTTCGGAATTAAATCGCTAGTAAGCTGAAAAGCTGTCTGAACGGTTGTAACGGCACCAATAAAAATAGAAATTATACTTATAATACCTAAAGACCCTAAACCAATAGATACCATTTCCCTAAAGATCTCATTTTTATAAATAATATACTTTTCAGGTTTCCTAAAAACCGCCTGTATTAATAGAATATATTTGCCAAAGTAATGAAATACCATATAAAAAAAATTTCTGTAAAAATAACGTTTTTTCAATTGCAATTATTAAACCTAAATTGGGTTTTATTAAAAATTTACTAGAATGAATGTATTATTAACAGGTGCAACAAAAGGCATAGGAAAGGCAATTGCTTTAAAATTGGCTGATGAAGGAAATAATTTAGCCATTTGCGCCAGAAATATCAAAGAATTAGAAAGCTTTAAAATAGAATTAACTACAAAGCATAAAAATATAAAAGTGTTTATAAAAGCAGTCGATTGTGCTGTAAAAGAAGAAGTAATGGCTTTCGCAGATGATGCATTAAACGTATTTGAAAACATTGAAGTTTTAATTAATTCTGTAGGAGTTTTTAAACCATCTTTTATTTTGGATGAGGATGATGAAGTTTTAGATTTCCACATGAAAACTAATCTTTATGCGCCATATTATCTTTACAAAAAACTAGCCCCATCAATGAAAGAAAGAAGATCTGGGCACATTTTTAATATCTGCTCTGTAGCTAGTTTAGAAGCTATTGCAAATGCTGGGTCTTATTGTGTAACTAAATCGGCTTTGCTTAGTCTTAACAATATCATGAGGGCAGAGTTGATGGAACATGATGTTAAAGTGACTGCAATTTTACCAGGATCCACTTTAACAAATTCATGGGAAGGAACAGAAATCTCTAAGGATGAGTTTATACAACCTGAGGACGTTGCAAATACCATCTCTCAAATTTTAAAAATGAGCAGAGGTGCCAACGTAGAACAAGTAATAATAAAACCCATCCACGGTCAAGTTTAAGATTTGTAAAGGATAACAAAATGGAAAAAAAATTAAAAAGAGATACCAGTGATAAAATGGTTGCCGGTGTTGCAAGCGGATTAGCAAATTATTTTGAATTAGATGTTACTTGGGTAAGAATTGCCTTTGCCTTAGCAACTTTTTTTGGAGGAAGTGGTATTTGGGTCTATTTAATATTATGGATCGCCGTACCAGAACAAAAAATTTCTCCTTTTAATTATACAGATTATAGGGTAAACCCTGACGAACCTTTTAAAGAGAATTTTGGGTCTACATTTAAGCCTAAAAGAAACAAAAATATGAGTGCTTTTGCAGGTTTTGTATTAATTGCTTTAGGGTTTTATTTTTTGATGTCCGAGTTTGATTTATTACCATACTGGTTTCAAGTTAAGAAATTATGGCCTTTGGTATTTGTAGTAATAGGACTTAGCATAATTTTCAAAAATAAAAATAAGAAAGCCTTTGAAGAGCCAATTAAGGAAGATAAACCTTTAGAAGAAGAACCAAAAGCAGAAGAAAACCAATCATCTAACAAGCCAGAAAATAACAACTTATAAATTATGAAAACTGATAAAATATTTTGGGGAATTATCTTCGTTTTTATAGGTGGAGTATTCCTTTTGGAGAATTTTAATATAATTGATTTTAGTTGGGGTTATGTATGGCGTTTTTGGCCTTTACTATTGATAATAACTGGTATAAACATCGTCTTTTCAAAGTCTAACTCTAAAGTTGGTTTAATCTCAATTATATCAATTACAGTTATTTCTCTTGCAATTATCACTTATCAAGGGATTAAGGACGGAAAAGAAAATCATGTGAACAGCAGATGGAGTTTTCCGGATGATAATGATAATTGGGATGATAGTGATAGTTCCGCAGGTGTCAATAATATAACCAATTATTCTGAAGACTTAGATGCGAAAATTAAAATAGCAACTTTAAACATTTATGGTGGCGCAAGTACTTTTGAAATAGAAAACGGAGATGAACAGCTTTTTAATGCAAGGGTAAAAGAATCAAAAATGAGATATTTTCTTAAAAAAACAGATACTGATTCATCTGCTGTTTTAGAATTTAGATCAAAAAATAGAAACGGTTCTTTTAATTTTAAGGACGATGAATACGGAAAGGTGAAAATGCAAATTAACGCTTTACCTGTTTGGGATGTAAATTTGAAGATGGGAGCTGGCAAAGCCGATTTTGATTTTTCCCAAAACAAGGTTCGTAATATCTCGTTAAAGGGTGGCGCAGCAGAGTTTGATATAAAATTAGGTAATCTTTATAATGATGTCAATTTATCTGCAGAAACTGGCTTGGCAGATGTTAATGTAAAAATACCAGAAACTGCCGGGTGTAAGATTTTTGTTTCAAGCGGTCTATCTTCTAAAAGTTTCAAAAATTTTATCAAAATGAAGGATGGTAGTTATGAAACATCAAATTTTAAAACAGCCAACCAAAAAATTCATTTAACTTTAAAAGGGGGGTTAAGCAATTTTGAAGTTAATAGATATTAAATGGACGGTAAAATTTATACGCTGGTAATAAATGGCAAACCACAAGGTCCGTTTACGTTAGAAGAATTAAAAGAAAAAGGGGTTAAACCCGATTCTTTTGTGCGTAAACCAGGAATGGATGATTATAAAGAAGCTCATGAATTTTCAGAACTAAGAGAACTTTTAGGCTTTTCAAAACAATATACATCTCCACAATATTTTGCAGGATTTGATTTAAGGTTACTTGCTACCGCAATAGATTGGTTTATAATTTTTGGTATCATAGCTTTTCTTGAGTTGATGATTGCCTTAATCTATAACGATAGAGCAACCACTCTAATTACTATAATAAGTGGATTTATTCTCCTGCCAATCCTTAAATTCTTTTATCACATTTACATGGAAAATGCGCAACAAGCTACTTTCGGTAAAAAAATGATGGGTATAAAAGTAACAGATATGAGAGGTTTAAAACCTAGTCTTACAGAAATCGTTGTCCGTAATATCTCAAAATCTATTAGCACAATTACCTTCTTTTTTGGATATTTTTATTTGTTTTTAAATAAAAAACAACAAACCCTTCATGATAAAATGGCCAATACTCTAGTAATAAAAGATAGACT
>JACMNZ010000126.1 GCA_014378285.1 Pseudopedobacter sp. | reverse complement strand
TCAAATTTTACTACCTCCGGAAAATTTACTGCCATAGACATTAATTGCTGCGTATCTGCTTTTAAATCGTCGGCAACTGATTTTAGTTCTTGATGATAATATTTAAGAAGTTCTTTATTAATAGTAGCCGCTTTTGAAGCTAAATCGGCTGTTTCGGCAGTAATGCTTAACATCACTTTTCCTCTTTCTAACAATTTACTACACTCGTTTCTTAAGAAAAATTCCTTGTCAGAGAAAGCTTTTGGTAGCTTGATATTCAGCTCTAGAAATTTGCTATTTAGTGATTTGAGTTCTACGGTATATTTTCCGTTATCGAGATCTTTGCTTGCGGAACCGTATCCCGTCATGGATTTAATCATTTGCAAAGATAAAATTTATCAATTAATTAATTGGCTTGTTTTGGTAATCCTTTAAATTGGATAAGCTGAGCTTCCATTTCTGCAAAAACTTTTGCTTTAAGTTGTGGTAAATCTTCTAACGTTAAACCTTTTACCTCAAATTCTGGAGAGAAAACACAAGTGATTAATCCAGGCTTTATAGCCGTTGGGTTTAATCTAGGCATTAATCCTTTGGTATTGATGATATTAAACGGCAAAATTGGTGTTTGCGTTTCAATTGCAATTCTAAATGCGCCATCATAAAAATCAGTAAGATGATCTGATGTTTTATTCATCGTTCCTTCTGGGAATATCAAAATTGATTGCCCGATAGCAATTTGATTTTTTAAAGCTAATACACTTTGATCCCGACTTTTTTTTGAACTTCTATCAATTAAAACCACTAATCTTTTATAGATAAATCCAAAGATTGGGATTTTTGTCATTTCGATTTTTCCTAGCGGCTTAAATGATTGTGGAATCACCCGAACAACTGCAAGAGCATCCAAATAAGAATTATGATTGACTATGAAAATGTAGGCCTTATCTTTTTTTACAAACTCCCTATTTAAGATTTTATATCGGTAACCCATCAAAGTATTGAAACCAAAAGCCCAAACATTCAAAAATTTAAAGGCAACATCATTAGCTTGTTTACCGTTAAGAATGGTATAAGAAAGCCAAACAAAAGGCAGCATCAGCATCATAAAAATGAAAAAGCTAATAAAGCCCCATAACAGATACAATATGTTAAAAAATCTTAAAATTAGCTTCATTTTAGGTTTTGGCTACAAATCATCCGTAAATTTTAAACATCTTTAAAAATGTTTAAAAGACTCCTTCTTTTATGTTTTTGTCTCGTCTGCTTTCAACAGCTACTGGCACAAGAACCTATCCTTTTGAAAGGATTAATTTTTAAAAAAGGAACATCACAGCGTTTGTCGAAAGTAACAATAGAAAACAAGCAATCAAAAATTAAATCCGAAAGCGACGAATTTGGGAATTTTTCCATTACAGTTAACTTAGCTGATACCCTTTATTTTTATAGATATGATCTGCAAGATGAATATATGGTAATTTCAAAAAAGCAAAACCTCATTATCTATATGTCTGAGAGTTTGATTCTTAAAGAGGTAGTGGTAAAAGAAAAATCTAAACAGCAGGAGCAAAAGGAAATATTAGCAGATTTTAGAAGTAAAGGCGTTTTTTACAATGGAAAACCTCCTTTGTTAGCTTATATCTTTACTCCTTTGACAGCGCTAAATGAACTTTTAGGAAAAGATGCAAACAATGCCCGAAGATTCGGTAATTATATTAGTCGCGAAAATGCTGAATCTGAAGTTGATCGCCATTTT
>JACMNZ010000578.1 GCA_014378285.1 Pseudopedobacter sp. | reverse complement strand
AGGCTATTTTAATAATTGATTACTTTTTTGTTAGATAATGATATTTATAGATTGTAAAATTTAGGCTTTTAAATTCTTTCTAAAACCTTTACAATCATATCTTCTACAATCTTATCTGGGGTTTTAGCAAATTGAAGTTTGATTCGTTGAGCCAATATAGCGTTTACAGATAAAGCGTGGTGGCCAAGTGCATTTGCCAAAGCGTAAATCCCTGCTGTTTCCATTTCTAAATTAGTAATACGTTGGTTTTTTAACTGAAAAGAACCTAGTTTTTCAATCAAATTAGGTTGCGATATTTTCGCCCTTACTTGTCTGCCTTGTGGTGCGTAAAAGCCTGGAGCGGTGGCTGTAATTCCTTGCGGCATATCAAAAGCTATTTTTTTCAATAGTTTTTCTGAGCCTGATGTTAAATATGGTTGTGAATTTAATTTGGGTAAATGCTGGGTAATTGTTTGGAGCAGATATTTATCTTCCATACTTATATCTTGTTCATAATAAGACATTAAAGCATCTAAACCTAACCCATGACTTGATGCTAAGATTGTACCCACTTCTATATCTTCCCTGATGCTACCAGAAGTACCAACTCTAATTATATCTAAACTTTTAAGTGCTGCATTTATAGTTCTTGTTTCAAAATCGATATTTACCAAAGCATCCAACTCATTTAAAACGATGTCGATGTTATCAGTTCCAATTCCTGTAGAAACAACCGTAATCCTTTTTTTACCTAAATAACCAGTTTGGGTTTTAAACTCGCGTTTTCCTTTTTTTAGCTCAATGCTATCAAAATGTTTGGTAACTTCTTCCACACGGTCTGGATCGCCAACTGTAATAATGGTGTCTGCAACATCTTCTGGCAAAATATTTAGGTGATAAATGCTTCCATCTGAGTTAATGATTAAATCTGCTTCTGAAATGCTTTTCATATCGTATAAAGATAAGTGGATTTTAAGGCTTCAATTTTTTCTAATTTATCGATTATTTTGCTCAATTCTGATTGATTGATTGCAATTTTCATCTGACAGGTCAAATCAAAATTTTGGTCGATTACTTCTAGGTTATCATCTTTTACTATTTTCATCACCTCATTCATTTGTAAGTAATCAAAAAATAATTGGTAAATATCCTGAACTGTTTTTTGGATGATGATTGCTTGTGAAATTGCATCTTCAGTTGCTTTTTTATAAGCATTGATTAAACCGGGAATACCTAATAAAGTGCCGCCAAAATACCTTACAACAACCACTAAAATATTTGTTAAATCGTTAGATAATAAAGTATTTAAGATGGGTCGGCCAGCTGTACCAGAAGGTTCTCCATCATCATTAATTCTAAAAATGTTTCTATCAGCCGTAAGGCGATATGCAAAGCAAAAATGCCGAGCTTTTGAATGTTCGTTCTTTAAAGAGGCAATGATGTTTTTTAAATCTTGCTCTTGTATAAAAGGATAGGCAAAGGCTAAAAACTTGCTTCCTTTATCCTTAAAGATTCCTTCAGCAGGTTTAAAGATGGTTTTATAAATATCGTTAAATAACATCTGGTAAGTTTAAAATGATAATTGCTACCAAAGCTAAACCTAAACCAATCAAATTTAATTTAGTCAGCTTTTCTTTAAAAAGCCAAATACCTACTAAAGAACCTAAAACAATCACTCCAATATCCAAAGAAGAAAATACTACAGATGGTCTATTACTTTCTATGTGTAAAGCTTTGATATAGTAATAAATACTCCCAAAATTAAATATGCCCAATACAATACCTGCTAATACTGCTTTGACTTGAAATTTTAAAACTCCTTTAAAATATTGGATCAATAAACTTACAAAGCCTATAATTGTGGCGATGGTAAAAATATAAACAAGGGATGCTGTAAAGGAAATGGTCTCTAGTTTTGTGAGTAGATT
>JACMNZ010000125.1 GCA_014378285.1 Pseudopedobacter sp. | reverse complement strand
CGATAAGTATTATTGGTTTGGATATAAGAACGGGCATCTAACCATTGGGTTTTTATCCCAATAAAGTTTAAGTAATGGCTTACAATTCTTGTGGCCACAATTTCTCCCATAGAAACAATTTGATCGTAAATAAAATCAAAAGTATCAACAGGTTCATCTTCAATAATCCAATCTATTTCTACAAAAGTATTTGCAACTTCATCAAAAACCGGATGTTTATCATCATTAAAAAGTTGATGAAGAATAGTGAAATGATAATTTTTTACAGCCTCAAAAATCTCATGAATATCATCCTGTTGATTAAAATAGCTATGTGTTAATTTTTCTAAGGCGTTAGTAGTTTTTCCCATCGCAGAAATAACAATCAACAAGTTACTTTTGGAATCCATTTTAACAATTGCTGCTAAATTTTTTATTCCCTCAGCATCTTTAACCGAAGCCCCTCCAAATTTATATACTTGCATTTTTAATTATAATCAATATTCCTGTATTAAAAATTTTGTATTTGTTCTTTTGATAAAGAAGCATTTATCCAACCATCTTCTAAACCAGCACTGTATTTATTGTAAAAATTGATTGCTGGTTGGTTCCAATCTAAAACTTGCCAAACCATACCAGCATAATTGTTTTCTTTAGCTTCTTGTATTGTTTTTTCAAACAATAATTTTCCAATTCCTTGTCCACGCATTTTTTCGGTAACAATAAAATCTTCTAAATATAAACGGCAGCCTTTCCAAGTTGAGTAACGAATATAAAACAAAGAAAATCCTTCTATATTACCTTCAACTACTGCTACAAAAGCTTTCCACACTGGTTTTTCTCCAAAGCCAGCATCCTCAAATTCTTGTAAAGTAACCGTAACTTCTTGTGGGGCTTTTTCATAGATAGCTAACTCGTGAATCAGTTCTAAGATTCTTTCACAATCGGCTTTTAGCGCATATCTAATATCAATTTTCATTAATTCTCTTCATTTTTAAAATTCTTAATTATGCGCTCGCCAAAAATATCACTACCAATCCTTACCAAAGTACTGCCTTGTTCAATAGCAATTTTATAATCGGCACTCATGCCCATTGAAAGTTCTTTAAAGGAGTCTTGATTTTTGAAATAACTAATTTTAATGCCTTCAAATAAGGTTTTAAGCTCGTAAAATTCCTCTTTAATTTGTTTTTCATTTTCTGAATTGGTAGCAATTCCCATTAAGCCAACAATTCTGATGTTTTCTAATTCGGTAAAATCTTGAGATTCTAACAATTCGATTACTTCATCAAAACCCAAACCATACTTTGTTTCCTCATCGGCAATGTAAATCTGTAATAAACAATCAATAACACGGTTATTTTTTTTAGCTTGTTTATTAAT
This sequence comes from Pseudopedobacter sp., assembly GCA_014378285.1. GTDB lineage: Bacteria > Bacteroidota > Bacteroidia > Sphingobacteriales > Sphingobacteriaceae > Pseudopedobacter. The sequence continues at coordinate 1,151 of JACMNZ010000125.1, read as the reverse complement.
CTCTTGCAGCAGCTTTATGCTATCAACAGAATGTATCAGCGAAATAAAAGGAGCAATGTACTTAACCTTATTGGTTTGCAAATGGCCTATTAAATGCCATTGAATATCTTTTGGTAATTTTTCATATTTATCTGCCAATTCCTGAACTTGGTTTTCGCCAAAAATTCTTTGTCCGGCATCGTAAGCTTCCTGTAAATCTTCTATTGGCTTAGTCTTAGAAACTGCCACTAAATTTGTATTTACGCTTTCTATCTCTGTTTTTAATGTTTTTAAATTATCTGTAATGCTCATTTATGCGTAATTTTAACTGATTATTTTACAAAAGTAAGAATGATTTATTTGAACAAGAATCTTAAACAAAATACCTTGGTTTTTAATTACAAATAAATCATAAAATATTGATTATGAATAAAATATTAATTGTAGTTTGTATATTTTTTTTACTCTCTTGTAATAGAGACGATACTCCAAAAGGAATTATCAATAAAGACCAAATGGTAAACGTTTTGTTTGATATGAGCATTACCGATGCTTATTTAAACCAAATCTATAAGCCCGATTCTTTACAAAGACAAGCGCATACCAGGTACAATTACCTTTTCAAAAAAAACAAAATCGATTCGGCAAAGTTTACCAAGAGTCTTAAATATTACAGTTTAAGAAGTACAGAACTAGATGAGATTTTTACCAAGGTAACTGATAGCCTAACTAGATTAGAAAAAGCTGATAGTGTTAAAACGAGAAAGAAAGTTAAAAGAATCAAAAGAAAACCGAAATTAAAGAATGATTTACCCACAAAATAGCTTACAAAAACTGGGTTTTGATGATATAAAAAATTCGATCAAGAATTTTTGTATCAGTGAAATGGGACGTGGAATGGTTGATAAGATGCAGTTTATGAGCAATTACGATCAAATAAATAAATTTCTACGTCAAACAAACGAGTTTAAGAACATCATAGTAAACGATCAGCCTTTACCTATCCAAAGTTTTTTCGACATTAAGAAATTAGCTGAAAAGGCAAGGATAGAAGGAACTTTTTTAAGTGAAGACGAGGTTTTTCAAATCTATAGTTCTTTGCAAACTGTTTTTGCGGTTATCAAATATTTCGCTGATAGGGAAGGTCAATATCCAAATTTGGAGGCGCTTTT
>JACMNZ010000577.1 GCA_014378285.1 Pseudopedobacter sp. | reverse complement strand
ACCTGATGGATTCACATCTCCAAAAAGGATATCAGCTAAAGCGTCTCCTCCAAAATTTCCAGGCAGATAGATGTCTATAATTGAGGGAATCATAGGTTCAAACTTGCTGATGATTCTCGAGCGACCATCGTTCAAAACCAAGATTACTTTTTTTCCTGCTGCAGCAATTTTCTTGGCAAACTCGGTTTGTAAATCAGACAAATACAAGTCACTTAAATTTCCTGGTGTTTCGGTATAGGTGTTCTCACCTAAACAAAGAATTACAGCGTCAACTTCTTTTGCCTCATCAATGGCTTTCTCCATTTGGTCAGCATATTCTTCAAAATACTTTCCATCCATTTTATAGCTTACTCCGGGAATAAATTTTACATTTTCTACCCCAATTTTATTTTGCACCGCTTCTAAAATAGTATTGTATTTAGCTGCAAATTCCTCTACTTTTTCTCCTTGCCAAGAATAGGTCCAACCACCATTTAGAGTACGCATAGAGTTTGCATTCGGTCCCGTTACCAAAACTTTCAACCCTTTAATTAAAGGCAAAACATTGTCTTTGTTCTTTAGTAAAGTGATAGATTCTGCAGCTGTTTGATAGGCAGCTTGCTCAAATTCTTTACTGCCAAATTTTGGATAATCTTTAAAATTTGTTACTGGTGTCTCGAATAAACCGAGCTCATATTTGAATTTTAAGATATGAGTGACAGCATCATCGATTCTAGATTGCTTTACTTTTCCTTCTTTTACTAAAGCAACTAAGTCATCACAAAAAGGCTCATACTGATAAGCAATCATAGACATATCAACACCTGCATTAATGGCTATCATTACAGCTTCCTTATTATTTCTTGCGATACGGTCTCTTTTATAAAGGTTCTCAATATCCCCCCAGTCGGTAACTACCAAACCCTTAAAACCTAATTCGTTTCTTAATAGCTGTGTTAATATTTTTGGATTAGCATGAACAGGAATTCCGTTAATGAGCCCAGAATTAATCATAATACTATGTGCTCCAGCGTCAATAGCAGCTTTAAAAGCTGGTAAATGGTACTCACGTAGTTGTTGGTCAGAAATAATTGCTGGGGTTCTATCTTTACCTGAAAAAGCTACCTGATACCCTAAAAAATGTTTTAAACAAGATGCTACATGGAAAGGATCTGAAACGTTATTGTTTTCTCCTTCGTAACCTTTTATTACCTGAACTCCCAATTGGGTATCTAGGTAAGGATCCTCACCATAAGTTTCCCAGATTCTTGGAAAGCGAGGATCGGGACCGAGGTCTAAAACTGGAGAAAAACTCCAAGGTATTCCGCTAGCTCTAGTTTCGTAAGCAGTAATTTGTGCCGCTTTTTTCACCAATTCTCTATTTCTTGAAGCTGCTTGCCCAATTTGTTGAGGAAAGAAAGTTGCCCCTACTGTGTAAGTTGCGCCATGAATAGCATCAATGCCATAAACTACTGGAATATTTAAACGGCCTTTGCCAGCATCTTGAATTTGTGTAATCAACTGATGCCAAACTTGGGGAGTTCTGGCTCTATTATTCGCTGTATTTAAAACAGAGCCTATCTTATATTCTTCAAAAGCTTTCTTCATTGCAACCGGGTCTAACGCAACAGGCTCGAAACTACTAAAACGATTATTACCCTTTGTGATGACATCTAATGTAATTTGTGCCATCTGCCCAACTTTTTCTTCTAGCGTCATTTTCTGAACGAGTTCAGCAATTTTTTTGTTGGCATCAGTTTTGTTAATTTTTGTTTGAGACCAACTACTGGAAGATCCAAAAATAAAAAAGCAAAATATTGCTCCCATTAAACTAAAACGCAGGTTTTTTCTCATAATTATTAATGATTTTTTTTTAAGATTTTAAAAAATCGTTACTTTAATTTAAACACAACGATTAAAAATGATTGCACCAAATTAATTAAACTT
>JACMNZ010000576.1 GCA_014378285.1 Pseudopedobacter sp. | reverse complement strand
GCTCGTCCACAACCAAAAACAGATATGAGCAAATTAAAAGTTTCTAAAGCAGAAACAGCTCAAGAAAGTAACGGTGTGCCAATGGAAGATACGCGTGAATTACAAAAACCACAACCTGTCAAGGCAGAGGTTAAAATTGGAAGAAACGACCCTTGCCCATGTGGTAGTGGTAAAAAATATAAAAGTTGCCACGGCTTAAATGCATAAATGACGATCAAAAAAAACATATTATCACTAATATTTACTTTAGCATCATTTTGCGCATTTGCACAAAACGATGCTAAAGTTACGGTGGTAAAAGACCCGTTGATTGATAGTTTAATTGCCAGAAGGATTGCCTTGACCAAAGGGATCTCTAAAGATGGTACGCTATTAACCGTATATGGTTTTAGAGTTCAGATTTATTATGGTCCTGATAGAAAAGAGGCCTATAATGAACAAGCGAAGTTTAAGTCTTACTATCCAGAATATGAGACTTATTTGTCTTATTTGCAGCCTAATTACAGTGTAAAAGTTGGCGATTTTATAAGTAAATCAGAAGCACAAATTTTATTGAATAATTTAAGATCAACTTTCCCAACCGTTTTTATATTTAACCAACCTATTAATCCGCTTAAAGCCGATGAATAATTCCTTAAAAGAAAAGATTTCTACTCTTGCAAATCAAATTCACGAAGAGGTAATAGAGAAAAGAAGACATCTTCATTCACATCCCGAACTTTCATTTGAAGAATATAAAACTTCTTTATTTGTTAAAAACGAATTAGAGAAGTTAGGAATTTCCTTTACCGAAATGGCCGGAACAGGTGTTGTTGGGATTATAAAAGGCGAAAAAAAATCAGATAAGGTTATTGCTTTAAGAGCAGATATGGATGCTTTGCCAATTTTTGAAGCTAATAATGTAGATTATAAATCCAAAAATGAAGGCGTAATGCATGCTTGTGGACATGATGTGCATACCTCTTCTTTGTTAGGAACAGCAAAAATATTAAGTGAGCTAAAATCAGAATTTGGTGGGATTGTTAAGTTGATTTTTCAGCCAGGTGAAGAAAGACTACCAGGCGGCGCAAATCTGATGATAAAGGAAGGCGTATTAGAAAATCCAAAACCAAATGCAGTGATGGGGCAACACGTAATGCCGTTGATAGAAGCTGGGAAAATTGGAATGCGTTCTGGAAAATATATGGCCTCTACCGATGAAATTTATGTAACCATTAAAGGTAAAGGTGGACATGGCGCACAACCGCAGCAGAATATAGATCCCGTAGTAATTATGGCGCAAATGATAACTGCTTTGCAAACCATCATTAGTAGAAGTTCTGATCCACGTTCTCCTTCCGTTTTATCTTTTGGAAAAGTTATTGCTCAAGGAGCAACAAACGTTATCCCAAATGAAGTTTATTTAGAAGGAACTTTTAGAACGTTAAATGAAGATTGGCGAGCTGAAGCTCATATCAAAATGAAAAAATTGGCAGAAAGTATTGCTGAAGGAATGGGCGGTAGCGTTGATTTTAGGATTGAAAAAGGTTATCCATTTTT
>JACMNZ010000575.1 GCA_014378285.1 Pseudopedobacter sp. | reverse complement strand
AAGGAAAAACCACAAAAGTAACATTACCATCAAATTCTTTTTTAGTTTGTTCTAAAACTATCTGATTATCAGTAAATTCATAATCAAAAAGTTGTAATAATGCTTTTGAAATGGCTTGTATTAAAAAATTCATGTGGCAAAAATAATTAATAATGCCTGCATATAAAGCATTTAATTCTGATAGATTTGTAATTGATGAAATTTTAATTTGGGCGTTTTGGCGGTCTTTACACTATAGTTTTTTAAACATCTTCCTTCGACTCCGCTCAGGATGACATTTAAAAAAGCTGCCGTTTCAATCCCTAACGCAAAAAATTTAATATGCTAGATAATTCCTCCTCAAAAAATTTTAAACTAAATGTAGGTTCAGAAACAGGAACATTACGATGTCTAATTATCCATAGCCCTGATAGTGGCTTAGGAAAAGTAGTACCCTCTAAAGCTCAAGATTGGCTGTTTGAGGATATTGTACACCTAGAAACTATCCGTAAAAACGAATATGATCATTATTTAAAACTACTACTCTACTTTTTAGATCCAGAAAAAATAAAAGGAAAATTAAATGATATAGATAATGATGCTTCAAGAGAATTTTATAAGCCAAGTAAAGCGCAATTTCATAACTCTTTAAAAGTAGTAGAGCTTCAAAAATTATTATCGGATATTTTAAAGGATGAAAGTATCAAGCAAAAATTAGTGGCTTCCGTTTGTGCTATGGAAAGCGTGACTTATCATTTACAAAATGATTTACTAACAAGAAGCACAACCGAATTAGCAAATATTATTATTTCTGGTTCTATGAACAACGGAAAAATGATTTTTGCGCCTATCCCAAATCTAATTTTTACTAGAGATGTGGCAATAATTATCAATAATTTTATTCTATTAAATAAACCCGCAAAAAAAGCCCGATCAAGGGAAACTTTAATTGCGAGGTATATATTTTTTAACCATCCAATATTTGCTGCTTATAAAAACAATATATTAGAAATACCTGATTCTCTACCACATTTTTTACGTCCGGGAGAAGAAAATGAACAGCACAGTACCTTAGAAGGTGGCGATGTAATGGTGGTTGCAAAAAATCATGTGTTAATTGGTTATAGTGAAAGAACATCGGCAGCAGCGATAAACGAAACGGTTAAAATATTGTTTGATAGAGGGGTTGTAGAAAAAGTATCTGTTGTAAAAATCCCTCATAAACGAGATTTTATGCACCTAGATACCGTTTTTACTCAAGTGAAAAGAAATATGTGGGTCATTTTAAAATCTATCGGGATGATTGACCATCGTGGTAACGGAAACGAACCTATTGACCATATTACCACAAAACAACCCGAAGATAGAACTGAAGTAACGCAGTTTATCAAAGGAAAAATTAGCGAACCAAAAAGATTTGATTCTGTAGAACAACTTTTAAAAGACATCAGCGAAAACGATTTAAATTGTAAAGAAAAAACGGAAATCATCTATTCTGGAAATGAGGAATTCCCTTATGATTCTAGAGAGCAATGGACGGATTCTTGTAATTTATTGGCCGTAAAAGAAGGTGTAGTTTTAGGTTATGACAGAAACGAACATACCATCAACGCTTTTAAGAAAAAAGGATTTTTGATTATCCACGTTACAGATTTACTGCAAAAATTTGAAAGTGGCGAGTTAAATCCTGAGACTTTAGAAAATACATTTGTAACTATGCCTTCGGCAGAACTTTCTAGAGCAAGAGGTGGTTTCCATTGTATGAGTATGCCAGTTTT